>NZ_JAYRLZ010000204.1:0-8071 GCF_041904975.1 Chitinimonas sp.
GCTTTTGCCAGGGTAATGTGGCGCGTGCTGAGTGCATCGAGTACGGTCTTGACATAGACATCACCGAAGATGTGTTTGGGCTCCCGGCTGCGATATGCACGGTTACCGCCTTCGTCCCTACCGTTGGGTGGTAGCTGATGTCTCCAGGCCCGGTAAGCAGCATATGCCGCCCGTGGCAGACGACCTGTATCTGTCAGTCTGCGCAGGATGACCTCGGCGCTGACTCCCCACGCCCGCCGTTGTGGTGCGAGCCAATCGTCATATTCCGCTACCTCGGCCGGGCGCTCATCGTCCCGGATGCCGAGCAAGAAGTTGTCTGGGACCAGCAGGTAGCCCGCAAAGCGGTTTGCCTCCTGTTCATGCCCGTCGTGCGAGTGAAGATCGTTGTCGTCGTCTATCGAGCTGGCTCGGTGTAGCAGCAGGTGTCCCAGCTCATGCATCAACGTGAAGCTCTGTTGTGTCTCGGTGGCCTGCTTCTTGATGACGATTACCGGGCATTGGGCGTCGTAAAGCGAAAACCCGAGGATGGGGCTCTCTTTCGCAATCTGCCACTGCCCGTTGTACCCATTGCTTCGAAAGACCAAGAAGCCACGTGCTTCGAGCGCGTGACGATAACTATCGAAGTCATTTCGGTCAGGGAGCGCTAGCCACCGCCGCACCACATTGGCCGCTTCGCCGACAGGTAGCCCAGCAAGGGCGGGGGGATCAAAATGGGGTAGGTCCGGATTATCCAACTCATCGCGTAGATTCAGATACACCGAACGCTGACGCTCTACCCGTTCGATGAGTGCTTTGACCTTTGCGGACAGCTCAGGCTTTTGGTTCGCGAGAGTACGGAACTGCGCAGTATGGACCTGCTCCTCGTTCACCTGACCTGGCTCTAGAAAGAACAAAACGCCTCGCCCGAAAAACACGGCGATATGTTTCAGCTGGTTGTAGGTCAGGCCAGTCTCGCCGGACATCACCTTGTCGAGGCTGGCCGGCGCAATCCCGACCTCGCGCGCGAGCTCATCCTGAGTCATACCGCGGTCGGCACAACACCAAGCTATTCTCGCAACATTGATCGAGTGGATTCGTTCCATATCAATTCATTATATCGGTTGGGTTTCCAGGAAGCTCCTATGCCACAGGATGCTGCGCCGCGCGGTGTCATTTGCGCCCGATCTACATCGCATACGCCGATCCTCCCAGCGCGTTCATGCCAATCCCCCTAAGCATCGTTTCCAATGCTGCCAGTGTGACGTGGTACTGCTCGCATACCTCCAGCAACGAGCCACCAAGCAGGAAAGCACGGGTTGCCCGAATTAGGCGATGATCATTGGGTGTGCGCTCTTCGCTGGGCAATCCAGTCAATGACGCCCGCTCGATGCCTTGGACCTTCGGGATGGGCTGGCTCATCGCCAGGAGAGCTTCCTCGGCAGAATCAAACAGGCATGCCAGACCCAGTGCATAGGCCTGTGCCGGATAGGCGACATGGCTGCCACGCATGATGCCATCGACCGGATGGTGAAATTTCCCCTTGGCTCGCCCCTCCAAGCCGGGGAAGTTCGCCCATAACCGCGGCCCCGCCGCCTTCTCTTCAATCAGGTCGGACAAAACCGGCCGCTTGCCAACCTCGCAGGCCCTTAGGCCGAGCTCTGTGCTGCGATTGATCAGGTGTGCTCGCACCTGATCAACCGGCAACGGTGATCCACGCTCCAGAAACAGCAGACATATTTCCTGATAGCGCCGTACGATCTCGTTGGAACGTGCTTGCGCGACGATTGCCGAGTCTACTGCGACTGCCTTGTTGAGGAACTGCGCCGGCGGATGGAGGGCGCCGGTCCGTGTCATGCGATGCAACGCGCTACCATGCTTGGGGCAGATATCAATACCGGGAATCTGGTGTGAGCGACGCCAGTAAGTGAATCCCCAAAAATCTTCGTCCTCGGCCACGCAGCCAGGACAAAGCGAGACTTCGTCAGTAAGACGGCCGAGACGTGCGACGTTGCCATACCAAGCAGTGACATCTTCATGTGTATATTGCGCTTGATGTGCCAACCTGATGGCATGCAGAAACGGCATTAAGGAGTGGTGGTAGGCGTACCGGCCAAGGGGCATCTTGGCCAACGTGGCAATCGTTTCGATGGAAACCTCTCTGGCGCCAGGGAGCATGCGCAGCAGGTTCTTTCGGAACGAAGCAGTGTCAGTGAACCCATTCAAGCGCATCACGCGGCCAACGAAGCCCAAATGCAACTCATCGGGCAAAAGCGAGGGAACGTGCATCACAGTACCTCCTGTCGAACTTCAGCGCCGAGATCGCTACCAGGGTGAAGCGCAGCAAGACTACGAATGACCGATGCTAACGCCTGCGCATGCGTTGGCGATCCATCCCACACACTCTCAACGGCAGCCACGAGCTCCGGGCTTTCCATAATCGAGGCAGAGCCACGCCGCTCGGTTGCATGAGAACTTACATATTTGCATACCGCATCAAATAACCGGGAACGACGCCGGCTATTGCCAGACAATACCCGGCTGACCTGGGATTGGCTCGCACCAATGGCTCCGGCTATAGCCTCTTGCGATAGACCGAGCTGCCGGGCAAGTCGGGCGGCGGTCAACGCTTCGGTGCGTAATGTGGCTTCGCTCATGCATGTAGTATGCATTATTTATGCATAGAATGCAGGCAAGTCAGCAGGCCATGGGCGTGAATGTCACTTGCGGTGAAGAACTTCGACGATCGCAAGCGCTGTGAGCGGGAGTCGATCAAGCTTGCCGAGCTTGGCTTTCAGCTCCGGGATGGCTTGGTAAAGCTGCGACAATCTGAGGGCTTGCTTGACCTGAGCTGTCGTGAGCGCCAAAGCAACCTGGCGCACTTGTTGGGCCAGTACCGTATCACGCGCATCCCAGTCCACCTGTTGTCCGCCGGTGCGCGGCGGGCGAGGTAGGTTTTTGCATTGCTCTGACAGCCAGGCTCGATCATTGCGGTAGAGCCATGCATAGGCCGCCGGCGCATAGGCGCGTACCAGCTTGACACCTGCGCCCGCCATGATTTGGATGGCGTCCTGCCAACTCTTTCGTGCTGCATCTTGCGCCCGCTCTCTTCTGGCTTGTTCCCATTCGCCGTGTAAACCGATCTCGGTGAACAGAATGCGGGTGACCGATTCGACGGAGATACCATGCCGCGCGGCCGCCTCGCTTTTCGGCATGCCCGACCGTAGGTCGTGCTTCAGGCTGGCAAGCCGATCGGGTTTCAGTTTCTTGGCTCGCCGCTGGACTGAATACCCTGCGTCCGTGGCCCAGGTGGCGGCAGTCTGGTAGTCCACGCCGACCACACCCGCTGCACGCCGCAGCGAATCGCCCCCATCCAGACAAGCTAAGAGCTGCGCTTTGCTAGCATGCTGGCCGTCCTTGGGTGACCGGGCAGCGGCGCTTAAGCTTACAGCCGCCATGTCTGCGGTCGCTGCATAAGCCCGCACGAAGTCGCTCCAATCCTGAAACAACCAATAGACTACGGATAGCTGGCGTAACGGATGCGTGAAGGCTGCCGGGCGCCCCAGCATACGGCTGATCAAGCTACTGGCGAGACTGGACGTGCCGGGAAGTGCTGCCAGTTCGGGCACTACCCGTAGACCACTGATGGACTGCGTGTAAGCCAGTGAAGCGTCGGCAAGTTTGGCTCGGCCGGATGGCGTGGCCAGCCCGCGAGCAATCATCGCCTGGCGATAAGTTGAGGCAAGTCGCAGTGGGTCGAAATGAAAACCCGCCGGCAATCCGGCCAGGCCCAATGCCAGCGCAGCAAACCGGCTCAACCCAGCCTGGTTCTCAACACTCAGATCGGGCGGAACTGTTTCGACCAGCAAGGACAAATCCGGCAGATGCCACAGGAAGCGCTCGACGCCAGTGGATTTGATCGTCGCCTGCAACAACGGTGTGCGGTGTGCTGGGCATAGCCATACCCCAGGATACTGATGTGACAGGTGCCAATAGGCAGTACCGAAACGGCCCCGGTCCGCATCCATGCACGTTGGACAGGCCTTGAGCGGGTGGTTGGCCCGGAAGCGGCTGGTCAGGATGCCCAGGCGATATTTGATGGAATCGGCTGTTCCGTTGCGAAGCGCAGTCAATGCTTCATTGGCGATAACCTTGGTCTTGAAGGGGAGGTAGAACGGCAAGATGGTTCGCTGCCGGATCAGGCCTTCAGCGTCACCTATGGCGCAATGGGTTCCGCGGATCAGCTCGTCCAGATGCGAAGGGAAGTCATGCTGACATCCCTGCCGATGCCTACCGAAAAGCGTTCGGCAGGTATCCGATGCCAGCCGATTGCCGGTCAGGCGGTGATATCGGCTCAGCAGGCTGAACAGCGTTTCGTCGGGCAGCCACTCCGGTAGCGGCCGGCCGTCATCAGCAAGGGAATTCTCAACAGAGGCGAGGTAGTCAGCGTGCAACATCCTTCAGTATGGCCTGTGCGGCGCGAGCTGCGAGATTGCAGCCTGGCTACAATGTCTGCATCAGCCTGCAAAACAGGGAGCAGCACGATGGACGAGTCAAACCACGAAGAGGCGCTTACGCTGCCGTTGCTGGCCTATGCCGCAAAGGTATTGGGGAGCGAAGACAAGGCTCGGGCGTGGCTGGAGAGCCACAACGCTGTACTGGGAGGTAAGCCAGTGGATGTTGCGGCGGGCGTCGACGGAGAGAGTCGCGTGCGCGCTGTGCTGCTCAAGATTGAGCATGGGATGTCGGTGTAGCTGCCCGCGTGGAAAATGAAATGGCCCCGAAGTTTCGGGGCCACGTCTAACCTAGCGTCGATCACCGGTATGAGGGCCGGGAGAGGACAAAGCCTAGGGCTGCATCCGGAGAGTACCGCATTGTGAGGCAGATGGCACTTCTAAATAGTCCATAGTGGGTTATGGTATATTCCAAAGCAGGTTTCAGGCTTTGCGGATGGCCAACCCCATCCACGACCCGAACTCGCAGGTGTTCCGCCAGATGCTGGTCGATGCACGTACCGCCAAAGGGCTACTGCAAACCGACCTGGCGGAGCGACTCAACAAGACGCAGTCCTTTGTGTCCAAGTACGAGCGCGGCGAACGACGCATTGATTTTCCTGAGTTCGTCGTGATCGCCGATGCACTGGAACTCGATTTGCTAGCGTTTATCGAGACGTATCGGACACGTGTCGCGGCGCTGCACCGCCGCATCTAATCGGCGCCAATCGATTCCCAGCCGGACAGAGGCCTGTGACTGTCCTCGACTCTCTGGGAAAACGATTCATGCCTTCTGGGACCCATTCGCCACAGCTCAAGATTCATGGTTTCACCCTGATCGCGGGACTCTTGTCGGCAGCAGCGCACGCTGCCGATTGCAATATTGGAGCCTTGAGCGATGCCCAGCGCTACAACTACAGCGCGCTACCGACCTATTTCGAGATCAGTAAAAGCTACGAGCTGGGTTCGCCCTTCACGCTCAAGCCTGGTGAACAGCTGGCCTACCGAAAACTCGGACGCAAGAACCTGTACCTCGTGCCGGAAGCGGATATCGTCTACAAGCCCGACTGGTTCCTATCGCTCTCCTTCCGGCTGAATGCCGGACATCCCTACCAAGCCGAGGTAAGTCAGGCCAAAGATACGCCTCTGTATGTCATTCGTCAGTCTGGGGGCCAGGGGAACAGCCAGCTGCTGTATGTAAATCGCGATGGCGCTCTGTGTGAGCGTGTAGGGTCGTATTCCGCACCTTCCGGTGGACTTGGCGCCGTCACCACATTGGTCAAAGGTACTTACGCAAGCACACCGGTCGAGGCGCATTTGCAATTGACGGAAGAAACAGACAGCCGGTTCAGCAAGGCCTTTGCCATCACGCTGAGTGAGGAAGGCTCTGCCGTGCTCAAGCTGACGCTCAATCAATTCAACGCCAACGGGCTGGAGCGCACGGTCAGCAAAGCATTCGATCGGAACACGACGGAAGACTTGCAGTTCGAAGGTTGGCGCTTTGCCTTGCGGAGACAAGGCAACGGCACTTACACGGCGACGGTGCTTACCCAGCCAAACTAAGGCACGCTGGTAGACTCAATTTGCAGTGCGGGCGCTATCGAGTGCATAGCATGGCTCGCGTGAAAGTAACCCAAGGCATCGGCACCGGAGCGCTCGACAGGCACTGCTAGTGATTGAGCGTCGGCTGCCGTACAAGAGGGGTCACTAACCCATGAGTACCAAGGTCACCATCAAGCATTTCGGGGAGTCCGATGGCGGAGGCTTCCACCTCTACGAGGAGGCTTTTGATCCGGAAGGCGCGTTCATCCACCTCGAGTTCGAAGGTGTTGAGTTCGAGGTGCGCTCGGCCTCCGGCAAGTCTCCCTCGCACGTCAGCGTTCGTCTGCCACGCGCTTGGGCGGAGAAGCTGGGTATTGTGAGTGCCAGTTCCTGATTGGTACTGACAAATTACGCATTACAGCCAAGCCTCGTTTGCGTAGCCTCACCCCACACAGGACACGGCATGAAGAATCGCCATTTTGAATTGCGACGCAGGTTTGCACGGCAGTATCATCGGAACAAGCAAGGGCACTACTTCGACCAGGGCATTCGCATCCGGCGTGATTACAGCGAAGTTAATCCGAGCGGGCTGTCCTGGTGGGATGACGTGCAGTTCATTCTGGGCGGAATGCGCGTCGAAGTGGCGTGGCAACATCCTCGCCATGTCTATGAAGGCCTGGTCAAGGAGGCCGCACAGCAGGCGACAGAGCACCCATATGAAAAGATTGAAGGCGATCTTTTCGATGGTGCCGAGAAGTCATACAAGCAACTCGGCCGAAGCAGGAAGAAAGTGGTGAGCTACACCACGACTAATCGCCCGGGGCAAGACGAGTGGTTCGAGGCCTTGCGTGTGGAGGAGGCTCGGCTGTCCAGGGACGCCGACTACACCATCGTGCCGTCGATCAAGGTCGAGCAATTGGCCTGATGCCGGTTCGTTGAAGTGGTGGCGCCAATCGAAGTCCGTAACGTCGCAGAGCTTCGTGAACTGGCCAATCTGGTACGCCGCGTTTTGAAACAGAAGACGACGCTGGCGCTTGAGTTTCCAGGATACGCGTACGGCTAGTCGCAGTGGGTTGCCGAAGGGTTGGCGGAGCAGCTGCCGGGCTTAGTGTCGCACCGCGTTCCAGGGACTTGATTAACTCGCGTCACTTGCTGAGGCGATGGATAATCATCGCAGCATGGATGCGGAAGGCAACCCGAGTACGCCGCGATGGCCTTGAACGGGCTCTTGATCGTGGTGAGATATCTGCCCTCGTGGCAATCTGATCACCTCCTAGCGATCACTCGTTGCACGTCCTCAACCAAATCCGAGGCGGCTCACTTGATACGTTGCATCATTCTCGATGATCTTCGCTGTTGCGCAATATATCATTAAATATTTTCGTATCGGAAAGTATTGGCAGATTATTTTGAAGTAATATTGATTTTGGAGGCAACCTCTTGAATGCCTTGTAAAGTTGCTCAAACATATATTCAAGATACTCATTCCTGAAGTGCTCTTTATCTTCTTCGTGAATAAGTCTAATTGTAAGTTGCGTCACATCGCCAGAACCGCAGGCAGTACAAGTATTCGTACCCATAAAGCTACTGAAATCCTCCACGCCGAATCCAAGTATTTGCATTATGTTCATGCTTTCAAATCTGCGCGCAATACCCGTGGTTTCTACGCGGAATATTATTTTCGAATCCATAACGTCGTACTGATATTTTATGCGATCTTTGTGCTGCATCATAAAATGAACGAGTTTGTGTGCCTTTCGAAACTTTTTCGTACACTCCTCGATTGATCTGATGTGGCGACCTGCTTTGCTTGACAAAAACCTCCGCGCCTTTTTCTTTGCTCCGCTCTTTTGGTCTTTCGGTAACTCCACAACCCCCTTTCGCAGCACAAGCGAGTCGGAACTTCTTGAAGTTAGGTAGAGATCTAGGTGTTTTAATACAACATCCAGCCCTTCAAGTCCAAATAGCTCAGTCTTTCCATCTCCTTTTTCAAACTCTGCTGCATGGCCATCAAGCAAAAAGTGCAAAGTTTTTTCAAGACCAAAAACGATAGACTCCTC
>NZ_JAYRLZ010000205.1:0-7908 GCF_041904975.1 Chitinimonas sp.
GGTGACCTTTTGAGAGGAGGTCACTATCTCGCGCATGGTGTTTCCGGCTAAATCGACCAAATGTGTACCGCTTTCAACCTGCTGCACAGAGGCGTCGATGAGACTCTTAATTTGTTTGGCCGATGCTGCGGACCTCTGGGCCAAGGCCCGTACTTCGCTGGCTACCACTGCGAACCCGCGCCCTTGCTCGCCGGCGCGTGCCGCTTCTACGGCCGCGTTCAGCGCGAGAATATTGGTCTGGAATGCGATCCCGTCGATCACTCCGACGATGTCCACAATCTCCTTGGACGAAGCATTTATGCTTTCCATGGTTGTAACTACTTCGGCTACAACCTTTCCGCCCTTCGACGCAACATCTGAAGCAATCGCTGCCAATCGCGATGCCTCATTGGCCCCATTCGCGGAGGCCTGCACTGCGTCGGAGAGTTCATTCATGTGGGTTACAGCTGCTTCCAGGCAGGTTGCAGCCTCCTCGGTTCGCACCGACAAATCATCGTTGCCCGATGCAATCTCGCTAGAGGCGCTGCGGATGTTGTCCGTGGCAAGCTGTACCGAACGCAGGCTGGTATCGAGACCCTGTCGCATGTTTTCCACGGCTTGCGTGATCTGCCCGATCTCGTCGAGTCGCTGTGACTCAAGTGCAACCGATAGGTCTCCCTGCCCAATTGCGTGGACATGGATTGAAAGAATCTCCAATGGCTTGACAATCCGGCGAAGAAACAAGACGAGCCCAACACACAAGGCGCCGCCTGCTGCCGAGACGAAGCCCGCAAGAATAAGGGTTTGCTGGTAGAGAGCTGCCATGGCCTCGGATTTACGCGCTTCCGCGACAACCTTCCAGCCAGTAGCCTTGCTGGTAGCCATGCTCGCAAAGCTTCCGTCGGTCTGAGAGGTCAGCAGGGATGGAACTTCCCATTGAGTCAGCGTTTCGCTTTCCTTAAGCCGACCTATCCATTCTCCAGAGTTCCCGGACAGCAAGCTTGCCAGAGGCTTGGATGAATGCTGAGTATGAAGAATAAGGGAAGCCTCAGATGAGGAGGGCGCAAACGCTACGACGTAGACGCCACCGCTCTCAAAGATCTTGGTGGAGTTCACCATATCTGCAAGCCGTGACTGCTGCTCTTCGATATTCAACTCGATGGCCGTTGCGCCCACAACTTTGCCCGCGTCATCCCTCACTGGTTGAAGAACCGTCATCTCTGGCGTGCTTGTGGAAAGCCGACCCACGAAAGGGCGTGATGCGCGCAGAGCCGCGTAAGCCTCTCCCTCTTTGGGCAGCGATTTACCGATAATTCGAGCGCCGCTCGCGTCTTTTTCCGAAGACGTGATTGAGACAAAGTCTTCACCTTTGGCGACGTACACCTGGGCATTGCTCTTTGGGTAGTCCTGCGCGAACCTGTCCACTTCCGTGGTGCTTCCATTGATCAGGCTTCCGAAGCTGGAGAGTGTTCCCTCATCTGCGTTGACTAGCGTCATCGTGGGAGCAAACTGCTTTCGAAATGCACTGTGCGCATTCTCTGCAGTCACCTTCATTGCCGCTTCAAAGACATCCACTGCCCGCGCGATTCCCTCTGCCTTCGACATGGCAAACCTTGTACCGTCCTGTTGGTGCTGTTTCGAGGCGAAGCCATAAAACACTCCGATGACAATCAGTGTCATCAATAGGATCGAGACCCCACCCATAGAGGTCAGTGTTCGAGCGATTGATTTTTTTCCATTTGCTTTCATGTTCCGATTCCAGTGTGCTCAGTGTTTGCCGTAGTGCAGATCGTCAGAGTCCGACTAGCGAAGAAGACGTCCACTTCTTCCAACCATGGTCAGCTCCACGAAGGATGAGGCGCCTTTGCCCGGTTCAACAAAAGACGACTCGAAGCCGCCGATGTCATGGCGCTTCTGCGACCACGTGGAATCAACGAAGCTTCGCGGCGAAACAGACGGACCAGCCCGACGGAGCGCATTCGCGAAGACATGTGCGTTGATGTAGCCCTCAAGGGACAGATGCGAAGGGTCCCCGCTGATCTGAGCGGCCTTCCAGGACGCGAGGAATTCGCGAGCTATGGGCAGGGGGGAGTAAGGTGAAGGAACGACCTGCGATATGGTGACGCCTACTCCTTGCGTTCCCATTGCAGTGATGGTTCCCGCTGCACCCACCACGGAAAGTGCATAGAGCGATAGACCGCGAAGCTCCGATCTAACCGCCTTGATAAGGTCAATGGCGGGCTGCCCGGCCAGGCCGACGACCAGTGCCTCAGGTCTATGGCTTGCAACCTCCGCGATTGCTTGGTCGAAGTTGGTTCCATCCGCGTTCACGACCACGGTGGGGAGGAGCGCTCCTTGACCTCGTTCGATGGCTGACTGCACGCCATTCATAACTTCACTGCCGAAGGCATTGTCCTGGCGAGCCACCACAATCTTGCGAATACCGAGGGTTGTCAGGTGCTGAACAATCTTCTGTGCTTCCTCGGCATAGCTGGCTCGAACGTTAAAGATTGTTCGAACGCCCTTCGGCCTGGCGAATTGCGCACCAGTGAAAGGTGCAAAGAAGGGGACACCCGACTTCACCACCTTGGGCAGCATGGCCGCGATCGCCGGCGTCCCCATGCAGTTAAACAGCGCGAAAAGATTGGGGTCTGACAGAAACCCATCCACGTTGGAGACCGCTCGCTCGATGTTGTAGGCATCGTCGGCCACGATGAGTTCGATGGTGCGGCCATGTACCCCACCTTGAGCATTGATCGATGCAAATGCCAGCTTGGCTCCCGTATGGATGGCTGTCCCCAAATCGCCGAGTGGCCCGCTCAAAGCCGTAGATTGGGCAATCCGGACAGATCCACCTGTCGGTTGAGCAAGTGCCACGCCTCCAAGCAATGGCTGAAGACTCAACAACCCCACCAATTTGCGGCGCGAGAAAGCCGCGCGAGAGTGTTTGTTGATCAGCACGTTCGTCTCCTGTTTTTCCTGTTCTGTTCCCCAACATGTCTAGTTGTGGGTGCTGCATTCAGTCTCAGACTCCGCGCGCACTCAGAATGTCCCGATACAGACAATCGAGGGTTAGCCCCAGCCGGATTGCAGAAGAGACCGTAAGGTGTACCCAGTGAGTCTGCTCGGGCAAAGATGTGACTGGCGAGAGCGTTTCTCGCTCAGGGTCAATCAGATTGCGTTGCAGTTGGATACCAGCCAGAATTTCGCTTATGAAATTTCGATATCCGGGAAACTGATGACGCTTCCAATAGGTGCAAATCAGTTCATTGAAGCGTCCGCTTGGCGCGTAGGCTTAACGCAGGAACAGCTACTGCGTGTACAACGGGACGCTTTCGTTCGCAGCTATCAAGCTGGGGCTACTGTTTGTCCACGGGGATCCCCCGCCATTCACTGGCTTGGTGTGATGGACGGGATGCTCAAGGTCGATACGGTGTCAGAAGACGGGCGGAGCACCACATTTGCTGGTGTCCCTTCAGGTGCATGGTTTGGTGAAGGCGCTGTTCTCAAGGGGGAGCCTCGACCCTATGCGGTGGTTGCCATTCGCGATAGCACGGTGATGTTTCTTTCGCGCACCACGTTCCAATGGCTTCTGGAGGAGAGTCGGCCGTTCAGTAGATGGGTCATCGACCAACTCAACGCACGGCTGGGCCACTACGTAGCGCTCATCGAAACCCTGCGTTTCCATGAAGCGTCAGCACGGGTTGCATATTGCATCTCCGAACTCTTCAATCCGCAATTGTTTCCCTCTACTGCAGCGCGGCTTTCAATCTCGCAGGATGAGATTGCAAAGCTGAGCGGCCTCACCAGACAGAACGCAAACCGAGCTTTGCAAGAGTTGGCCCAAGCCGGATACCTGCGCGCGAAGTATGGAACCATCGAGATCCTTGACCTTCAAGGTTTACAGCACCACGCTCGCAAGTGAATCAATCCACCCGATCTCAGCAGCTACTAGCTGAGCTTTCGCTGGTCATCAATGATCTTTCCATCGTTGGGCAGCGACCCCATAGGGACGAACTCCACGTCAGACCGAAGTTTGGTGAGGCTACGCATTGTGTTCACTAGCGTCGCAGCCAGGGCATCGGAGGGCGCAGCAGTCTCAGCCTTCAATACCATTTGATCGGCACTCCACGCATCACCTGCCTGCCCACCAGAAATAACCAAACGGACACGAGACAGTTCCGGATGGCGCCGCATGGTCTCAACAACCTGCGATGGGTGAACGAACATGCCCCGAATCTTCGCAGTTTGGTCTGCGCGTCCCAGCCAGCCTTTGATTCGTAGGTTGGTACGCCCGGTGGGACATGACCCAGGAAGAATTGCTGACAAATCACCGGTACCGAATCGGATGAGTGGATAGTCTGGATTTAGTGATGTCACTACCACTTCGCCAACCTCGCCATCTGGGACGACTTCGCCTGTACCTGGGCGCACGATTTCTAGGATGATCCCCTCGTCAACCACCATGCCATCTCGAGCTTCGGTCTCATATGCAATCAAGCCGAGCTCTGCGGTAACATAGCACTGGTAGGCAATAACGCCGTGAGAAGCCAGCCATTCGCGTGCAGCCGGCGGAAATGCTTCGCCAGACACCAGTGCAGATTTGAACGATAGTGGTGGTAGCCCAAGGTCCTTGGCTCGCTCGATCAAAGTGCGCAAGAAGCTCGGTGTGCCAACGTAGCACGTAGGCTGCAAATCCTGGATAGCCTGGATTTGTAGTTCGGTGTTTCCGACTCCACCTGGAAAAACTGCACAGCACAGTGCTAGTGCTGCAGACTCCATCATTGCTCCGGCAGGCGTGAGGTGGTAGCTGAAACTATTGTGAACGAGGTCTCCGGCCCGAAATCCAGCTGCAAACATTGCTCGAGCCATGCGCTCGAAGTCGCCCCTGAAGCCTTCAGGCTCATAGATTTGGCCAGGCGACTGGAATACACGCTTCACACCGTTCGGAATGGAATGTCCTTTCCAGCCGACTGCGGCGTAGCCTCCGAAGATTTCTTGGGAGCATCTTCGAGCCTTTTGCCGAGCCATGAAGTCTTCATGTTTGCGGGTCACGGGCAACTTGGCGAGCGCCTGTCGATTCTGAATGTCCGTGACATCGACAGAGGCAAGTATCTCGGCAAAGGCTGCGGTGGTTGTGCGGGCGTGAATTACCTGTTTGGCCAGTGCTGCCATAAGCCCTCGCTCGCGCTCGATGTGGGAGCGCGTTTCCAGAGCATCAAAATGGGTTTCCATAGTTTGCGGTTCGTTCGGATAGTGATGTTTGCTCGAATGCCGTTGGCTGGGTTACGCCAGCCACCGCTTGCGGCGCTTGTAGCTCTTCACATCCTTGAAGCTTTTGCGCTCTGCCCCTCCCATACCGAGATAAAACTCCTTGACGTCCTCATTGGTGCTCAGGCTTTTTGCAGTGCCATCCATAACTATGCGCCCGCTTTCCAGGATGTAGCCATAGTCGGAATACCTTAGTGCCATATTGGTGTTCTGCTCGGCGATGATGAAAGTCACGCGTTCGCGCTGATTGAGATCTTTGACGATCGAGAAGACTTCCTCCACGATCTGTGGGGCCAATCCCATGGACGGCTCGTCAAGTAAGACAACAGAGGGATTCGCCATCAGGGCCCGTGCGATTGCACACATCTGTTGCTCGCCGCCGGATGTATAGGCGGCTTGCGAGTTGCGTCGCGTCTTGAGGCGGGGAAAGTACTGATATACCTTCTCCAGTGTTTCCTTGACAGCGCTATGGCCGTCGGTCCGCGTGTATGCGCCTGCGAGCAAGTTCTCTTCGATCGTTAGGTGGGCAAAGCAGTGGCGTCCCTCCATGACCTGCACCAGGCCACGCTGGACCAGCGCGGCTGGCGAGAGGGATTCGATCCGCTCTCCGCGGAGTTGAATGCTGCCTTTGGTGACGGCGCCTCTCTCTGCCGCCAGAAGATTACTCACAGCTCTAAGGGTCGTGGTCTTGCCCGCGCCGTTTCCGCCTAGCAGGGCAACGATGCTGCCCTCTGGTACGGAAAGCGATACACCCTTGAGCACGAGGATGACGTGGCTGTAAATGACTTCGATGCCATTTACGGTGATGAGAGGTTTCGACGAGTTGTTCATCCGGATTAAAAGGGCCCCGTCTCCGAGGCCCCCTCCTACTTTCAGTTCTGGCAGTCAGCGTCACCGCGACGCGTGATCTTGCGATCTGCTGCGTACTTGTCCGCGCCAGTTGTGATCAAGGGCTTCAGTAGCGACATGTCAGCGGCAATGGGCTCACTCACGAACTTCCACTTGCTGCCGTCCCAGGTCTGCACCCGTGCAGTGGCCACGCCCATATGGTCCGTGCAGCTCGTCTTGATAGGGTGCAGGAGCTTGTTAAAGCCAAGAGCCGTCAAGCGCTTCTCATCCAGAGATAGGTTCTCAAGACCCCAGCGCACCTGCTCACCCGTCATCGGTTTGCCTTTGCCGAACTTCTCTTGAGCAGTACGTACAGCTTCGACGGTGAACATCGAGATGATCATCCCGTTGTTGTAGAGGATGGATCCGACCTCGTCCTTGGGACCCGTACCTTGGCCCTTCCCGTGCACGTGCTTCAGAATGTCCTGTGCAACGGCAGTGAGGCCCAGTTCGTTCTGCATATTCAGGGCGCTATAACCTGCAGCGGCCGCGCCTACATCCTTGACGTCAGGTTCGGTACCAGACCAGTAGACTCCGAACATTTTTTCGCGTGGGAAGCCAGTGGCCTGCGCCTCCTTCAATGCTGTCGAGTTCATCACGCCCCAACCCCAGAGCACCACGAAATCGGGTTTACCTTGACGGACTTGTAGCCAAGTTGCCTTTTGCTCAACGCCGGGCGCAGTGACAGGCAGCAACTGCAGCTCAAACCCATGGCGTCGTGCTCGCTCCTGAAGCACGGCGATAGGCTCCTTGCCGTATGGTGAGTCGTGGTAGACATAGGCAATCTTTTTGCCCTTGAGCTTCTCCAGCCCTCCCTCTTTCTTGCCAATGTGCTGGATGAGAATGTCGGCTGCAGTCCAGTACGAACCCATGATCGGGAACGCCCATTTGAAAACCGAGCCATCCGCAGATTCGGAACGGCCGTATCCCGGTGTTATCAGTGGAATTTTGTCGCCCGGAATCTTTTCAGTCAGCGCGAAGGAGATGCCCGTGGACTGCGGGTCGAAGGCTGTCGCGCCGGTTGGCCCTTTGCCCTTCAAGCGCTCGTAGCACTCGATTCCGCGGTCTGTGGCATAGCCAGTTTCGCATTCTTCGTAGGTGATCTTCACGCCATTGATGCCGCCATCGCGTTCATTGATGAGCTTCAGGTAGTCTTGCTTGCCGTTTGCCCAAGGCGTTCCGTTCGGTGCGTAGGGGCCTGTTCGGTACACGAGAAGTGGAACAAATTGCTCATTTGGTTGTGCAAAGGCCGGTGTAGTTCCTAGCATTGCTGTGGCAGCAAGCATGGTGGCACTGACGGACGAGATGAATCGTTTCATGGACATGTCTCCTGGTTGGTTGTGTGAAAACAAAGTGAGTTGGCTTAGTGAGGGAATGGCCACAGACGCAGCTTCTGCTTGGCCGTGGACCACAGCTTGGCGAGACCGTGAGGTTCCACTATCAGGAACCACACGATGAGCGCGCCGAAGATCATCAATTCCGAGTGGGCAACACCGGCGGTAGAGATCTCCACGCCGACCAGAGCGAGAAGTGCAGGGAGAAATTGGTTCAAGAAGATGGGCAATACAACGATGAAAGCAGCACCGAAGAACCCGCCCATGATTGAACCAAGACCGCCAATGATGACCATGAAGAGCAGGCGGAAGGACGTTTCGACAGAGAATGCGGCGGGCTCCCAGGAGCCCAGGTGGACAAAGGCCCACAGCGCGCCAGCCATGCCGATGATGAAAGAGCTGACCGCAAACGCGCTGAGCTTGGCGTACATGGGGC
>NZ_JAYRLZ010000206.1:0-7845 GCF_041904975.1 Chitinimonas sp.
GAGGAAATCCGCCCCGACGATTTCGCCCCGCCGCCCGAGCCAAGTCCACCAGCGCCGGTGCCACCGGCGCCGCCGGTTGCCGCAAAGCCCGCCGCTGCGCCCGCTGCGCCGCATCGGCAGGCCGTACCGGAATTGCCTGACCTGATCGATGTGCCGACGCTCAAGCCGGTCGCCGCTCCCGCAGCGCCTGCTCCTGTGGCCGCCGCGCCAGACTTCGATTTCCCCGACCTGACCATACCGGGCACCGGCCCAGGTGCAGCAAAGCCCGCCAATCCGGCTGCGCCAGTGGTACCTCCGCCGGCTGTGGGCGCGCCCTTGATGCCCGATCTGGCCCTGAACTTTGATTTTGCCGTGCCCGATGAAAAGCCGGCAGCTGCACCCGTGGCGCCGCCGGTAGCGACTGCGGCAGCGCCAGCAGCCAAGGTGGTCGCGCCGCCGGCGCCCGCAGCTGCGCCGGTACCGGTCAGCGATGATGTATTCGACGGCCTTGGGCTTTCCATCGAGGCGCCGCCGCTGGATGAGTATGATGCGGCCGCCATGGTGGAAGAGGTGCAGGCAGCCCTGAAACCCGAGCTGGAAAAGCTGGTGCGGGCCGAGCTGGCGCGCCAGCTGGCGCCACTGCATGTCGAGGCCTTGCGCCGCACCTTGGCTGTATTGCAGCCGCAACTACAGAAGTTCATCGTGGCCAAGGTGGACGAGGCGATCAAACGTCGCTGACCGAAGTGCTGCGCTGCGGTAAAATCGTCGTCTTTTCATCGATTACCGAGCGGCCTTCCCGATGCGCACCTCGCAATTTTTCCTCTCCACCCTCAAAGAAGCGCCTAACGAGGCGGAACTGCCCAGCCATAAGCTGATGCTGCGCGCCGGCCTGATCAAGAAGCTCGGTTCCGGCCTCTACACTTGGATGCCGCTGGGCCTGCGGGTGATGCGCAAGGTGGAAGCCATTGTGCGTGAAGAGATGGACAAGGCTGGTGCGCTGGAATTGTTGATGCCGGCCATCCAGCCGGCCGAGCTGTGGCAGGAAAGCGGCCGCTGGGCGGTATTCGGTCCGCAGATGCTGAAAATGAAGGATCGCCACGAGCGCGACTTCTGCTTCGGGCCGACGCACGAGGAAGTCATCACCGATATCGCCCGCAGCGAAATCAAAAGCTACAAGCAGCTGCCGCTGAATTTCTACCAGGTGCAGACCAAGTTCCGCGATGAGATCCGGCCGCGCTTTGGCGTGATGCGTGCTCGCGAATTCATGATGAAGGATGCCTACTCCTTCGATGTGGACACGGCTGGCATGGCGGAAAGCTACCGCAAGATGCATGTGGCCTACACCGCCATCTTTACCCGCCTGGGCCTGCAATTTCGCGCGGTGAAGGCCGATTCCGGCGCCATTGGCGGCGACGCCTCGCAGGAATTCCATGTGCTGGCCGATTCGGGCGAAGATGCCCTGGCCTACTGCCCGAGTTCCGACTTTGCAGCCAATGTCGAAGCCGCCGAAGCCTTGGCCCCTGCGGCGCCACGTGCCGCCGCGACCGAGGCCCTGCGCGATGTCGATACCCCCAAGCAAACCACCTGTGAAGCGGTAGCTGAACTGCTGGGCATTCCGCTGCAACGCACGGTGAAGCTGATCGCCCTGATGGTGGGCGAGCAGCTGGTGCTGGTGCTGCTGCGTGGCGACCATACGCTCAACGAAGTAAAGCTCGGCAAACTCGATGGCATGGCCGACTTCCGTTTTGCTGCCGAAGATGAAATCCGCGCCTTCTTCAACTGCCCGCCCGGCTTCCTCGGCCCGGTCGGCATCGACCGTACGCGCGTCCGCCTGATCGCCGACCGCACCGTGGCGGCGATGAGCGACTTTGTGGTGGGCGCCAACAAGCCCAAATTCCATAGCGCCGGCGTCAACTGGGGGCGCGATTTGCCTGAGCCTGATCTGGTGGCCGATGTGCGCAATGTGGTGGCCGGTGATGCCTCGCCCGATGGCAAGGGCGTGCTGGAAATCTGCCGTGGCATCGAAGTCGGCCATATCTTCCAGCTCGGCACCAAGTATTCCCAGGCGCTCAACTGCCAGTATCTGGATTCGGAAGGCCAACTCAAGCCGATGGAAATGGGCTGCTATGGTATCGGTGTCAGCCGTATCGTTGGCGCCGCCATCGAACAGAATTTCGACGAGCGTGGCATCAAGTTCCCGGCCGCCATGGCGCCGTTCACGGTCGCCATCGTGCCGGTCGGCTACCAGCGCTCCGAGGCGGTCAAGGCGGCGGCTGACCAGCTGTACGCTGATTTGCGCGCCAAGGGCATCGATGTGCTGATGGATGACCGCAACGAGCGCCCCGGCGTGATGTTTGCCGATATGGAGCTGATCGGCATTCCGCATCGCGTCACCATTGGCGACAAGTCATTGGCAGAAGGCAAGGTGGAATATGTATCGCGCCAGCAAGGCAGCACCGAGCTGGTGCCGCAGGGTGATATCGCGGCGCTGTTGCAAGGGAAACTGAGCGTCTAGATCCAGGTCGCAGCATCATGAAAACTCATCTTTCCATCGTGCTGGCGCTGTTTGCTGCGGTGCCGGCTCTGGCTGGTGCACAAAAGGAAGAAGCGCTATCGGCCTCGGTTGCCACCACCATGCAGCGTTCGATCAACGATAGCTACTCGCCACGGCTGGTGTTCAGCGATCCGAACGAGGGTAAGGCCTGGCTGGCCGAGATGTCGCAACGCCTGCAGAAAAAGGTGCCGGATGCCTACATGCGGGAAAAGCTGCTGACGGCGATCCATTACGAAGCAACCCGCGCCGGGCTCGATCCGCAGCTGGTGCTGGGCTTGGTGCAGGTGGAAAGTGGTTTTCGTACCTATGCGATATCGGAAGCCAGTGCGCGTGGCCTGATGCAGGTGATGCCGTTCTGGGTGCGCCAGATCGGCACGCCTAGCCACAACCTGTTCGATATGTATACGAATCTGCGTTACGGCTGCACCATTTTGCGCCATTACCTCGATATCGAGCAGGGCGACCTGTATCGCGCCCTTGGGCGCTATAACGGCAGTCTTGGCCAGCCCGAATACCCGAATATGGTGCTGGCTGCCTGGAAGGTGCAGTGGAACTGGCGGCCCGGCCAGGCGAAGGCGGTGCCGGTAACGGCAGCGGCGACCAAGCCATCCATGTGATGGCTGGCGTGATACTCAAACGACTTCGGACATCTTGTCGCGCGCCTGCTGGAACGCGCTGACCGTGGCGGCGGCAAAGCGGTTGCTGGCGAAATTGGCGACCTGGCGCGTCGCTTTGGACAGCGAGTCATAACCGCAGCCGCTGATGCACAACACCTGCTTGAGGGGCTCGCCCACCTGTGGTGCTTGCTGGGCGATCTGGCCGAGCAGGGTGCGGTGCTGTTCTGCCATGGCGCGTTCCATCAACTGCATGGCATCGGTCATGGCCGACACCTGAGCGACAAACAGCGCGCATCCCAATTGCAGGCCATGGTCGAGGTGCTGCTCAAGGTGCTCGCCCGGCTTGTCGCTGGCCTTGACCGATTTGAGCCAGTCGCGACAACCGTCGAACTGTGTGCTGATCAAACGTTCCAGATTGCGGCTGGCAATATCGGCACCCTCGCTGAGCAGGTCCAGCTGGTGGTCAAGGCCGGTCGCTGCGCGATGGGGAATCGCAGAACCCATGGTGACATCCTGTGTTGTAGCCTGGCCGGCAATTCAGCCCGTCATGCACCTGTTTGGGGGCGCGCAACGGTGATCAGCACCAAACCAGAGCATTTGTTGCAGTGCGGTAGTCGAGCAGTCTATGCCGACAATTGGCGAAGTCAATCAGCAAATGATCATGCAGCAGCAGTGGCCTAGCGCTCGCTACCAGCCCAGCTGGCTTCCTGTCTGGCTCCGACAAACATCGGGCCGTTGTCGTCTACCTGCAAATACCCCCCCTTGCCCCTGTACCAATCTGGCAACACCCAGCGCTGGCGCAAGCCGTGCTGCACCTCATGGCGCGACAGGCTGGGCCTATGCGTATGGCCGTGGACCAGATGGTGGCCGGGGTAGGCGGCTAGCAGCTTGCTTACGGCGCTGGCGTTGACATCCATGATGTCGGCTGCCTTTTCCTGCTTGGCCGACTCGCTGGCCATGCGCACCTTGGCGATTTCTGCCTTTCGCACGGGCAGAGGCAGGCCCAGAAATTGTGCTTGCCAGGCTTGATTGCGCACCATGTGGCGAAACTGCTGATAGGCAAGGTCGTCGGTACACAGCTGATCGCCATGGCTGAGCAGCAGGTTCAGGCCGAATGCCTCGATGCAGTACGGGTCGGGGAGCAGGGTGGCGTGAGCGCGCCGGGCAAAGTCCGCGCCGATCAGGAAGTCGCGATTGCCATGCATCAGGTACACAGCGGTGCCGCCTTGCGCCAACGCGCACAGCTGATCAGCCATGCGCTGATTGAGTGCATCGTCATCATCATCGCCAGCCCAGTATTCAAACAGGTCACCAAGCAGGTAGAGCGCGCTGGCCTGGCGCGCCGGGCCTTGCAGGAACTCGGTGAACGCCTCGATGGTGGTGGGGTCGGATTCGCTGAGATGGATATCCGAGGCAAACAGTATCGGTCTGGACATGGTAGTGCCATGTAAAACGGCGCAGAAAGCTGCGCCGTTGTGTGGGTTGCAGGCCCGGTAGGTTTCGGGCCCGGCAGGGAATCAAGCCACCAATTCGGCCTTTTCGATAATCACATCGGTCAGCGGTACATCCTGGAACATGCCCTTGCTGCCGGTGGCGACGCCCTTGATGGCATCGACCACTTCGGTGCCTTCCACCACTTTGCCGAATACACAGTAGCCAAAGCCCTGATTGGTCGGCGCGGTGTAGTTCAGGAAGCTGTTGTTGACGACATTGATGAAGAACTGCGCACTGGCCGAATGCGGGCTGGGGCGGCGCGCCATGGCGACCGTGTACTTGTCGTTCTTCAGGCCATTGGCGGCTTCATTCTCGATTTCGCCACGGGTGGGCTTTTCCTTCATGCCAGGCTCGAAACCGCCGCCTTGAATCATGAAATCCTTGATCACGCGATGGAAGATGACGCCGTTGTAATGGCCGTCTTTCACGTATTCGACAAAGTTGGCAACGGTCTTGGGGGCCTTGGCTTCGTCCAGCTCGAGGGCGATCAGGCCGTGGTTGGTGTGCAGATTGACGCGCATTGGAGAATCCTTTCAGGTGGCAGCTGCTTGTGGCAGCGCGATCAGGCGAACCGGGTTTATTCCCAGATGATGAATTTGACGCCGGCCGTTGGCGTAACGCCTTCAGATGACTGTGGTGGCACCGGTGTGCTGGTCGGCTTCTCCAGCTGCGGTGCATCGGCCGGCACTGCAGAGGCGCTATTGGCGGCGAGCAGCTTGGCACTCTTGATCACAATAGGGCGATTGGGCACATTGTCCATGCCATTCATACGGCCGGTTGGCTCTGCAGCGATCTTTTGCGCCACATCCATGCCCTTGATGACCCGGCCGAACACGGTATAGCCCCAGCGCTTGTTGCCGTTGTCTTCGCGGTAGTCCAGCGGGATATTGTTGGACAAATTGATATAGAACTGCGAAGTTGCCGAATGCGGATTGCCGGTGCGGGCCATGGCCAGCGAGCCGGTGACATTGGACAAGCCGTTAGTGCTCTCATTGTCGATCGGCTTGTCGGTCGGCTTTTCCTTCATGTCCGGGGTATAGCCGCCGCCCTGGACGACAAAACCCGGAATGACCCGGTGAAACTGCGTGCCGTTGTAATGGCCCTTCTTCACATACTGCAGGAAATTGGCGACCGATTTCGGTGCCTTGTCCTGCATCAGTTCGACTTCAATATCGCCCAGCGTGGTATTTAGCAGCACATGGGGGTTATCAGCGAAAACCTGCGGCGCCATGGCAGCCAGCGCCAGCGAGATCAGCAAGCGTTTCATGATGGTATTTCCATGCGGATTGATAAGTGGCGAGATGTTAGCACAGGCCGGCCCGCCGCTGGCCTTGCATGGCGCCGGCAATTTACAATTGCGGGCTGGGCGCTTTGCCTTGTGTACCGGGGATTGTGATGGACAAATTGATCAGTGAATTCGATCGTGCCCTGCGCACGGTGTTTGCCCCGGCGGCCAGCGTGCGCCCCCATCCGGATGCGCAGATTGACGAGCCGGCGATGGATATCGCCGACAAGCGCCATGCGGCCGGCCTGATGCGGGTGAATCATTGCGGCGAGGTGTGTGCCCAAGCCTTGTACCAGGGCCAGGCTCTGACGGCACGCGATCCGGCAGCGCGCGAAGCCTTGCGCAGCGCGGCCCATGAGGAGGTCGAGCACCTGGCCTGGACCGAGCGCCGCCTGCAAGAGCTGGGTAGCCATAAAAGCGTGCTGAACCCCCTGTGGTACGCCGGTTCGCTGGCCATTGGCGTGACCGCCGGACTGGTGGGCGATCGCTGGAATCTGGGGTTTCTGGCCGAGACTGAGCGCCAGGTCAGTGCCCACCTCGATGCGCATCTAAGCAAGCTGCCGCAGGCCGATGAAAAGAGCCGCGCCATCGTCCGGCAAATGCATGCCGATGAAACTGCCCATGCCGAGACAGCGGTGGCGCTCGGCGCGGCGCCGCTGCCGCTGCCGGTGCGTTTGGCGATGCGGTCGATGTCCAAAGTGATGACGGGTCTGTCGTATCGCCTGTAGCGGTTTGCTGGGCAAATCGGCTTCTCAGGCAGGCTACCCTGCTGCGGCTTCCCGGTTGAATACGCGGCAGCAAGGCTGAGCTAGGGCGGGCGTGTGTCGCCGCTTGCCCGGTGCGCTGCTAGAATGCCGCCCTGCTTGCTGGCCAACCATCCTCGGCCGGCAATGGCGGCTTTCTGCCTACCGGCAGCGCCTATTCAAGACTCGGAGACAAGACATGCAAATCAAAGACAGCGTATTTCTGGTAAGTGGCGGGGCATCAGGTCTGGGCGCCGGTGTGGCACGTATGGCCATCGCGGGTGGTGCGCGAGTGGTTATTGCTGATCGAAATGCCGAGGCGGGCACCGCACTAGCGGCGGAACTCGGCGAGCACGCCGCTTTTGCGCTCGCCGATGTGACCGACGAGGCAGCTTGCCAGGCCGCTGTCAGCTTGGCGGTCAGCCGCTTTGGCCGCCTGGATGCGCTGGTCAACTGTGCCGGCATCGTGCATGGCGAAAAGCTGGTGGGCCGCGAAGCACCGCATGCGCTGGCCAGCTTCCAGCGGGTGATCGGTGTGAACCTGGTCGGTAGCTTCAATCTGCTGCGCCTGGCATCCGATGCGATGAGCAAGCAGAACCCGCTTGCCAGTGGCGAGCGTGGCGTCATTATCAATACCGCCTCGGTGGCGGCGTTTGACGGGCAGATCGGCCAATGTGCCTATACCGCATCCAAGGCCGGCATCGTTGGTATGACCCTGCCGGCAGCGCGGGAGCTGGCGCGCTTCGGCATCCGCGTAATGACCATCGCTCCCGGTATTTTCAAGACGCCGATGATGGGCAGCCTGCCGCAAGATGTGCAGGATAGCCTTGGCGCTTCGGTGCCCTTCCCGTCGCGCTTGGGCGAGCCGGGCGAGTATGCGCAGCTGGTAGCGGCCATTGTGGAGAATCCGATGCTCAATGGCGAAGTGATTCGCCTCGATGGCGCACTGCGCATGGCGCCGAAGTAAATCATCCGAGTTGCGCACCTATGCAAAAGCCCCGCTTGGTCGGGGCTTTTGCTTGTACGGCGGGTTCAATTCCTCACGTATATCACCCATCAGGGCTTGTTCAGCGCTCGCGCCTTCTTTTGCAACTCGGCTTCCACGCCGCCTTCGGCTAGATATGGCGCGCACAGTGCCGATTGCGATAGTGCATACAGCTTCTCAGCGTTGGC
>NZ_JAYRLZ010000207.1:0-7840 GCF_041904975.1 Chitinimonas sp.
CTTTGTGCTGCTCAAGGCCGATGTCACCGCCAATAACGACGACCACAAGGCCCTGCTCAAGCGCTTTGGCCTGTTTGGCCCACCCGGCACCATTTTCTATGGCAAGGATGGCCAGCAATCCCCGTCCCGCCTGGTCGGCTTCGAGGGAGCGGCGGCATTCAGCCAGCGGTTGGCGCGGCATAGTGGAGGCTAGGGAAGTGCGGAAGGACTCAAGCTTGGTGCTGGCAGGCGCCGGCTTGAGCTTACAAAAGTATGTATCTACACCTTTCTAGGGATATCCATGAAGTTTTTGCGCTGGCTCATACCATTGTTTGGAATTATGACGACGAGCACTGCTGCTGCAGCTCAACCAGCCCCGACCAAGGATGAACATGCTGTCGTTGTGCACTTCATCTACGGATCAAAGGATCTGAAGAGTCTCTTCGCGCTAGAAGATAAACTTGAAAAGGCAATTCTCGCAGCTGGTGCAGGCGAGTTTGACGGCAATGAAGTGGCCACAGACGGCAGTGATGGGTATTTGTATATGTACGGACCCAATGCCGATAGGCTCTTTGCAGCAATCAAACCAATACTCGAAAAAACGCCGTTCATGCATGGCGCCAAAGCAAAGTTGCGTTATGGGCCGCCACAAGCTGCTTCTCAGGAGAAAATCGTTGTCATCAATCCCTAACTCATCATTCCACCGGACCTGCGCGAAAAGCCGCGCGGGCAGGTGAATTCAGACGTTAGGCCGCACAGATTGAAAATGAACGCATCCTCACAACCGCCGATTGCCCAGTTCACTCCCTGCGCGCTGGCAGAGTTGGCGCGTCATGAGTGTCCAGAGTTGCCGTGGCTGTCCGACGTATTACTAAGCTGTGGCGCCGGAGCATGGGACAGCCCGGCGTACCTTCGTTTTGTCTCCGCGCACAACGCAAACCAGCCCGGTTCTGAGTGGCGGTTCGAAACAAACGTAGTGCTGGTTCACGAAATTTGGGGCGTTCTGGTACTCGATATCCTGAAGTCAAATCGCCTCGGTGGCATCGAGTTCATCGATCGAATCGAGGACTAGGAAATGTGGTCGAATCATTCAACTCGCCAGCGGCCTAACAGGTCCGGCAATGGGACACCAGGATGCTATGCATTTTGGCTCCCTCTGCAGCGCCCTAGCGGTCGTTACGTGAATCGTTAGAGCGCCCATGACAGATCAACTTTTCGCAGCGTTGCATTCCGTGAACGACGAAACATCTTTCCTTGCCTTTGCGCGGGCGCTACAGGCAGATCGCGAATCTGTAGACGGTGCTTCGTTGACGCTGGATGGTTTTCAAGGTGAATGGGCTAACCACTCGATTTCCGACTTCATCGAACGCGCCGTTGCTTGGGCTGGAGATTCCGATTTTGGAGTCCGCCCCGGCCCCAAAGCTTCAAATCCTTGGGCTCTGTTCGCTGCATTTCTTTGGGCGGGGCGTGGCTATGAATAGCGCTCGAACCCGCCGTTCAAGCCGACTGCCGAAAACTACGCTGTTTGCCTCCCTCGCTGCGCTCTGCGCGGCTTGGCTCATAGATTGGACGGCTTAAATGACGGGCTTTACTTGTACGACCTGCGGTGGGTACCACGATCAATTGCCAATGTGCTTTGGCGCAAATGCCCCAGCACTTTGGCTCTCCTTGTCCGAGGAAGAACGCGCTGCTCGTGGCGAACTAAGCTCCGACCAATGCGTGATTGACGACAAGCACTTCTTTATTCTCGGTCGCATTCTCCTTCCAATTGTCGATGGGCCGGGGCCGTTTGTTTGGCTTGCCTGGGTTTCATTGAGCGAGAAAAGTTTTCTTCGTAGCTGCGAGCTATGGGAGAGTGAAGGCCGCGAAGTCGAACCGCCGTATTTCGGGTGGCTGCAAAGTGCGTTGCCTTATGAACCCACGACCTTGAGCCTTAAGACCAGCGTTCAAACCATGCCAATCGGCGAGCGCCCCAATATCATCTTGGAGCATTCCAATCACCCGCTATCTATCGAGCAACATCACGGCATTACGATGGCTCGGGTGCAGCAAATCGCAGAGGCGTGCTTGCATGGGTAGCCAGCTGCTCAGCAATTCCGTCGAGAGGGAGCCTAAAGCTACGCTTTTGAGTCCCTCCGCGATGCGTACAACGGCGCCCCTCACATCAAGCGCGAGCAATTCCACCCGTGCCTTGGCACAGATAAACACCCGATCGGCACAATAAAGACCACACCATGAACAAAACCGCCCTGTATATCGTCGTTGCCCTCCTGGCGCTCACCGCTGGTGCGGGTGCCGGCTATTGGCAGTACAAGCGCCTGCCCGAGCAGACCGCCAGCGCGGCGCCGGCTGCGCCAACTTTCTGGCAGGCCAGTTTCAAGGATGTGGCCGGCAAGCCGCAGGCGCTGGCGCAGTGGCGCGGCAAGCCCCTGGTGGTGAATTACTGGGCCACCTGGTGCGCGCCTTGCCGCGAGGAGATGCCGGATTTCGATGCGACAGCCAAGGCGCTGGGCGACAAGGCAACCGTGGTGGGAATTGCCATCGACAACCCCGAGGCGGTGAAGAAATTCCTGGGCGAGCTCGCCATCAGCTACCCGATACTGGTCGGCGAGGAAGACGCGCTGGGGCTGATGCGCGCCGAGGGCAACCATATCGGCGGCCTGCCCTACACGGTGGTGTACGACAAGACCGGCCGCAAGGTGGCCGCCCATGCCGGCCGCCTGAGCCGTGACAAGCTCAATGCCTTCCTCAAACCGCTACTCCAGGCTGAAAAAGTGGCGGATACGCGCCAATAACTCCGACTGGCCCGGCAGCGCCCCTTCTGCCTGCGGCGCATGATGCTGGGCAGCGCGCTGCTGGTTTTCCGCGAGGCGACAGGCAAGCACATTCGATATCGCATCGGCCAGCGCGGGCCGGGCGGACAGGATCGCATCAAAGCCTTGATGGTCGAGCCGGTAGCATTCGACATAGCTGCTGGCGATTACCGTGGCAGAACGCGGTGCACCCGTCATCAAGCCCATCTCGCCGAAGAAATTGCCGGCCGACAGGCGCCCCAGCAGCTGGCGCTGTGCGCTTTCATAGTCGTGCCAGATTTCTACTTCACCCACGGTGAGAATATATAGCCAGTGCGCCACCGCCCCTTGCCGGCTGATCACATCGCCACTCTCGAATGGCGCATACACCAATTGATCCGCCAGCTTGCGCAGCTCTTCCGCCGTAAAACCGTCAAATAGCGATACCGAATGCAGCGCGGCAAGGCGCCGTAGCAGATCCTGCTCATGGCGCAGCTGCGCGGTCTTGTCGTTGTCCTTGGTCATCAGCACATGGTGGCTATCGGCCGCCAGCGCCAGGCCATTGCGGCTCAGCGCGGCGATGACATGGCTGCGTACCTGCGAATCGGTCGGGTCGTCGCGGGCAAAATCAGTGAGCCAATAGCGCAGTGCATAGCGCGCCACACCATTTTTGGTTTCCATCAACCCTGCCTGCGGCGGCGGCTCGGCAGCGACGCCGGCTATCTGCGCCTCGTGCACCGCCTGCTGCATGACTTCCAGCACCCGCGATGGCGCATGGTCCCAGTCCAGTTCGAACCACACCCAGCGCCGCCATTGCAGCTGGCCATGAAAACGCTTGCCGATGATCTGGAAGCTGTTTTTCATCAGCCAGCCATTGGGCACCACCACCGTTTCGCCATTGCGCGTTTCGATCAGGGTGGAGCGCCAGCCGATCTGCAGCACTCGCCCGGAAATATCATTGAGCTTGACCCACTGCCCCAGCTCCAGCGAATCGTCGAGTTGCAGGGCGATGCCGCTGAGGATATTGCCCAGGGTGTCCTGCATGGAAAACGCCGCCACCGCCGTCAATACCGCCGAGGTGGTAACCAGGCTGGTCAGGTCCAGCCCGGCGTAGCGCAGTCGCACCAGGCCCCAGGCCAGATAGGCGACAAACACCAGCACGTCTTCAAGAATACGCGGCGGCTCCAGCCGGATTGCCGCCAAGCCGAGGCGAAACACCACGAGACCAAGCAGGCGGATGATCACCATGCCCAGCGCAATGGCCGATGCTTCATGCAGCACCGGCCCCAGCTCTGTCAGGCCGGCAGCGCTCGCCATGCGGCCCAGCCACAGGCCCAGGCAGGAAAGCGACAGAAACACCAGGGTCAGTACCACATTGCGCCGCTCGGCCGGGCGGTAGCGGTACAGCAGGGCCAGCAAGGCCATGCAAAATGGCAAAAGATAGGGCCATTCCTGGCGGGCAAGATCATCAAGCGTCAACATGGATAGCAAAAACCGGACAGGACAATACCCGTAGCTTAGCGCGAGCACTGCAGGCAGGTGGCACACAACATGGCCCGTGGGCTAGGATGGGAGCTCGTCCTGCCCGTATTGACACCCAGCCATGTCCGCCCCGCGCTTTTTTCTGGGCCGCCAGCCCATCCTCGGTCGCCAGCAGGAACTCGTTGCCTACGAGCTGCTGTTTCGCGCCAGCGAGCATCGCAATGCCGCCGATGTCGCCGACGATGTCGCGGCCAGTGCGGCGGTGATGCAACACGCCTTCACCGGCCTCGGGCTGCAATCGGTGCTGGAGGACAAGCTCGGCTTTATCAATCTGTCGCGCGAATTGCTGATGAGCGAGGTGATCGAGGTGCTGCCGCGCGACCGGGTAGTGCTGGAAATCCTCGAAACCGTAGAGCTGACCCCCGAGGTGATCGAGCGCTGCCGGGCACTGAAAGCCGCCGGCTACCGCCTCGCCCTAGACGATGTGATCCGCTTTGACGAGGCCCAGAAGGCCATCTTGCCGCTGCTCGAAGTGGTCAAGCTCGATGTGCTGGCGATGCAGCGCGATGATATCGAAAACCTGGTGCGCGCCCTCAAGCCCTCCGGCGTCAGCATCCTGGCGGAAAAGATCGACTCGCCCACCCAGCGCGATTTTTGCCATGACCTCGGTTGCGATCTGTTCCAGGGCTATTTCTTTGCCCGCCCCACCATACTCAGTGGCCGCCCGGTACAGCCCAGCGCGGTAATGTTGCTCAAACTGCTGGGCCAGGTCGCCGACGATGTCGATACCATCGAGCTGGAACAAACCCTCAAACATGCGCCGGACCTGACGGTGCTGCTGCTGCGCTTGGTCAACTCGGTCTCCTACGGCCTGCCCCGGCGCATATCCAGCGTGCGTACCGCCATCAATCTGCTTGGGCGCTCGCAGCTGCACCGCTGGGTGCAGATCATGGTCTTCGCCCAGCAATCGGGCGGGCAGACCGCCTCCGACCCGCTGGTACAGACCGCCGCCGTGCGCGGCCGCCTGATGGAGCAGCTGGCCATGGCCCTGCGTCCTGGCGATGAGGGCTTTGCCGACCGCGCCTTTATGGTGGGCATGCTCAGCCTGATCGACGCCCTGTTCGCCAAGCCGATGCTGGAAATCATCGGCCCGCTCAATCTGGAAGAAAGCCTGCAGGACGCCTTGCTGCATCGCCGTGGCTGGCTGGGCGAATTGCTGCGCCTAGTGGAGGGCACCGAGTTTGCCGATGCCAACATCACCGGCACCTTGCTGTCGGCCTTTCCGCAGCTCGATCTGGACCAGCTCAACCGCATGCAGATCGAGGCGATGACCTGGGCCGCCCGGCTTGGCCGCGAAGCTGCCGAGCCAGACGCCTGAGCAGAGGCCGGCAAGGTGCAGCTACTTGGCATTGATTTCACCAGTCGCCCGAGCCGGCGCAAGCCGATCACCATTGCGCTCGGGCGCCTCGATGGCGCCAACGTGCTGCTCGAACAGCTATTGCGCCTGCCGGACTTCCCCGCCTTTGAGCAGCTGTTGCTGCGCCCCGGCCCCTGGCTCGCCGTGTGCGACTTTCCCTTCGGTCTGCCACGCGAATTGGTCGAGACACTGAACTGGCCACGGCAGTGGGATGCGCTGATGCGGCACTATCGCCAGCAGAGCCGCGCCAGCCTGCGTGAGCAATTCAAGGCGTTTTGTCAGGCAAGGCCGGCCGGGAAAAAGTTTGCCCACCGCGCCGTTGATCAGATCGCGCACAGCAGTCCGTCGATGAAATGGGTCAACCCGCCGGTGGCGTGGATGCTGCTCGAAGGTGCGCCGCGCCTGCTCGATGCCGGCGTGAGCCTGCCCGGGCTGCACTAGGGCGACCCGGCCCGCGCCGCGCTGGAAGGCTACCCGGCCCTGGTCGCACGCGCCCTGATCGGCGCTGCCAGTTACAAGAGTGACGAGCCGACACGGCAAACCGCCGAGCGTCGCCGGCAGCGCGAAATCATCGTCGATGGCTTGCTGGAGCAGCGGCATCCGCTCGGCGTCGGCCTGCGCCTGGCACACGCCGATCTGCGGCAGGACTTGATTGCCGATGGCAGCGCCGACCTGCTCGATGCCACGCTGTGCCTGGTACAAGCGGGCTGGGCGGCGCAGCGCTCCGATAGCGGCTATGGCTTGCCCGACGGCATCGACCCGCTGGAAGGCTGGATCATCAGCTGCGCAGCGTTGGATACGCCCGCTCAGGCAAATTGACGCAAGCCATCCTGCGCGGCACGCAAGACCTCGCCATATACCTGACCAAGCAACAAGATTGCCGGGCCGTCGAGCTGCCAGTCACCGACGTCGGGCAATTGCGCCAGACGCATCGGCCATTGCCGGCAGGCGGGCAGACCGGCGTTTTCCACGACCAGTACCGGTGTGCTGGCTGGCATGCCCGCCCCCAACAAGGCCTTGGCAATCGCTTCAGCCTGGCGGACGCCCATATACAGCACCGTGGTATCGGCCGCCAGAATCGGGCTGATCCAGTCGCTGGCGCTTTCGCCTTCGCCGACGCGGGCGGTGGCAAACAGCACATTGCGTGCTACCCCGCGACTGGTCAGCGACACGCCGGCATCGGCCGATGCCGCCAACGCGGCAGTAATGCCCGGCACCACCTCCGCCTCAAAACCCGCTTCGCGCAGGGCGACCAGCTCCTCGGTCGCACGGCCGAACAACATCGGGTCGCCGCCCTTGAGGCGTACCACCCGCGCGTATTTGCTTGCCGCATCCACCAGCATCTTGTTGATGAAACGCTGGGCGGTAGAAGCCTTGGCGCAGCGTTTGCCCACATCGATCAGCACCGCCTGCGGGCAGTACGCCAGCATCTCTGGCTGCACCAAGGCGTCGTACAGCACGCAATCGGCCTGCTGCAACAGCCGCATGCCGCGCACGGTAATCAGGTCGGCGGCGCCGGGGCCGGCGCCGATCAGGTGAACAGGGTTGCTCATACGAAAGGTCGATCCAGAAAAGGCGCTTTCATCAGCGACACACCGCTCAGCGCCGCCGGAACAGCGGCAAGGGCTGATCGACAGCGGCCTGATAGGCATCGCTGAAATCATCGAGCCCCTTGGCAGCTTCATGGGCGTCGTGGTCGGCGCGAATCTCGAAGGCATCGAAACCGCAACGCTTGAGATACAGCAAGGTGTCCTTGAATACATCGCCCACTGCGCGCAATTCGCCAGTGAAGCCGAAGCGCTCGCGCAACAGGCGGCCAATGCTGAAGCCACGGCCATCGGTAAATGCCGGAAATTCGACGGCAATCACAGTCAGCGTCGCCGCATCGCTACCCAGGGACTCCGGCTCGTCGTCCGGTGCGAACCAGACGCCGACATCGTCGCGGCCAATCACCTCGTCGCGCCGCGCCAGCCATTCCTGCAGCGGCAGCAAGGTGTGCGGCGGCACCGGGTCGTCGCTCGCCTCCTTCACGCGTGTCCAGTGGTTGGCGGTAATCTCGCGCTGACCACTGGCGCGATCCAGCTTGATCAGATGGGGCGCTTTAACCATGGGAGCGCTCCTTGGCGTAAATACGCGCCTTGAAGGGTTCGATACCGACACGATCGAACAC
>NZ_JAYRLZ010000208.1:0-7737 GCF_041904975.1 Chitinimonas sp.
CTTGCCGGATCAAGCTCTTATGAACGCGTTGGTGCAAGCTTGCTGACTGCAGCTGGACTAGCGGAGCTTGTTTGCAGTACGCGGCAGGAATACGTTGAACGAGCGGTATCACTGACCAGCACGGCCAGCGCCTTATCAACACTGCGAAATGGATTGCGCGAGCGCTTGCACGCTTCGCCCTTGCTGGACGGAAAAACCTATGCGCGCCAATTTGAGCAATTGCTGCGTGAAGTGTGGCATCAATATCTTGACCGGCTTGGCAAGTAGGTGCTGTGAACCGCACCAATGAACAAAAAGCCCGCTATTGACCAGCGGGCTTTTTATTCAACAAAACTGCTACACCTTTTACCTGACCAGCAAAAACACATTGTCTTGATCATGCATAAACCGAAAAACCACTGAAGGGCACTGTGCCGCTGACCGAAGTAACGGCATGATTGGTCAACAGGTCTGTCACCCAGCTTGGCACACCGGTCGTGCCGCTCAATGCTGTGGAAATATTGTTTCGCACCGAGGTGGTAATGGTATTGGCTGCATCCTGTATGCTGCCCGCCCCCGTTGCAGACAGTGTGGATTGAGACAATGTCTTCAGTGAATCAACCAGGGAATTCAGATTGGTGATGGTATTGCTCGCATTGCTGCCATAGGCGCTCGACAAGGTTGAGGCATTCAGCTGGATAAGATTCGGTGTTGCGCTCGCACCAAAGCCCAGTGCCTGTGCTGCCGGAGTGCTTACCAATGTATTGAAATCATTCTGCAGCGTGGTTGCGACGATATTTCCGTTCAGCGAACCGGAACTGCCCAGCAACTGATTCAGGGTGGATTGAAAAGCATTGTATTGCGATACCAGCGTATTGGCCGTTGCCAATACATTGCTGTAGCTGCTGGTTGCCGACGTGGAACTGGTAATGGTGACGGCGCTGCTGCCAGTGGCGACCAGGTCGATATTCGCGCCGTTGGTCAATTGGATGGCCGTATTGCTCTGGCTCGAAATAGTCGAGCCACCATTCACGGTATAGGCCGCATTGCCGGCAGTCTGGCTGGTTGCAAGGCCGATTTGGGAAAAGTGACTGGCCAGCGTATTGAATGGGTCACCCGTCGGCGCCACCACAGCAAACGTATTATTGGTGCCGGTCTGATTGCCGGTGAGGCGCAAACGATAGCCGGAGCCCGACGTTGATTCGACAGTGGCGCTGATACCGGAACCCGATGCATTGAAAGCATCGGCCAAGCCGGTCAGCGAGCCGGAACTGGCGCTGACGTTATATAGCCCCTGACTGGTTTGCACTTGCAGGCTACCCGACCCGAAATAGTCGGTGCTGTCGCTGGCGAAATAGATGCTGGTCTGCACCTGTGATTGTGCCAGCTGGGTAACGTTGACATTGTAGGTACCGGCTGCTGCCTGGCTACCATCGGTGATGGTGGCGGTTACTGCTGCGGTATTGGCGCTATTGATCGTTGCGGTCGTAGTACTTGGCTGGTCGGCACTGGTATTGGCGAGTTGATCTTTGAGGGAGCTGGTGGCTGACAGCGCCTGGCCAAGGCCGGACAGACTGGTCAGGGTTGAGGCAGAAACACCACCCGAGTAGTTGGCGTCTGGCTGAGGAACCCCGGCTTCTGACTTGACTGCCGGTGCTGGCAAGCCGCGCGACGTCAGATGGTAGGAAGCGATGGCATCAAGCAGTGACATGGACATGATCGGACTCCCTGCAGCAGTTCGTCGCGGATTCCGTCACCTTAGCACAAAGCTGGCGGGTGTAAAGCTGCGCTAAGCGCTTGCTGCCAAAGGGTAATTTCCGGCTTTTGCGCGATTCAGTCTTCTGCTGGCAAATGCGGCATCAAGGTATCGACAAAGCCGAACTGGCGCAGATCCTTGATGCGCATCGGGTAAAGCATGCCGAACAGATGATCGCATTCATGCTGGGCCACCCGCGCATGAAAACCGGTCACGGTGCGGTCGATCAGCTGACCGAACTGATCAAAGCCCTGGTAGCGCAAATTCAGGTGGCGCGGCACCACGCCGCGCATGCCCGGTACGCTCAGGCAACCTTCCCAGTCATCTACCAGCTCATCGCCGATCGGCGTCAAAACAGGATTGCACAGCACGGTAAACGGAATCTCCTCCGCTTCCGGATAGCGCGGGCTCTTGAAGCCACCGAATATGGTCAGCTGCTTCGATACACCGATCTGCGGTGCGGCAATGCCGGCGCCATTGAGTTCGCGCATGGTGTCGATCAGGTCATTCACCAGGTCCTGCAAGGCCGCCGAGCCGAATTCATCGGCCTGTATGGGGGCTGCCACTTGCAACAGCAAGGGGTCACCCATTTTGACTATGGATTTAATCGCCATCGACTTTTACCAATGCTTCCAGAATGCGGTGTACCCGCTCGATTGCTTCCTTGAACACGCCCTCGGCCGCCGCCAGGTCCACCTTGTGGCGACTGTCGGCTCGGCCCGCAGCCCAATTCGACACGACGGCGATACTGGCGTAGCTAAGGCCAGCCTCTCGCGCCAGCGCCGCTTCCGGCATACCGGTCATACCCACCATATCGCCACCGTCGCCGGCAATGCGATTGATTTCAGCCGCGGTTTCCAGCCGCGGCCCCTGCGTCGCCGCATACACGCCGCCATCGAGCAGCTTTTGATGGCTGGCCTTGGCCGCCTTCAGGATGCGGCCGCGCTGCTTGGCGCAATAGGGCTCGGTAAAGTCGATATGGGTAACCGGCTTGTCGCCACCTTCAAAGAAGGTGTGCTTGCGGCCATTGGTGTAATCGATGATCTGGTCCGGTAGCACCACGGTGCCGGGCGCCAGGTCTTCGCGAATACCACCTACGGTGCAGACCGACACGATGCGGGTGGCCTTTTGCTCGGCCAGTGCCCAGATATTGGCGCGGTAATTGATTTCATGTGGCGGAATGGTGTGACCATAGCCATGCCGCGCGATAAAGACGACATGGTGGCCACCGATTTCGCCAAAGGTCAACGCACCAGATGGCTCGCCATACGGGGTACGTATCACTTGTCGATGGGTAATCTGCAGATTCTGCAACCGGGTAAGGCCGGTTCCGCCAATGATGGCGAGCATAGCGTATTCCTGTTCTGCCCCGGTTCGGGGACTTATGGTATTAGCCCAGAGCCAGGGTGTAATAGCGGTAGACCGTGTCCTGGACCCAGCCATGCGCTTCGTAAACCCGCTGGGCGGTGTGGTTGTCGTGTGCGGTAGACAATTGCAGGTAGGCGGCACCGCTCTCCTGCCCGAGCCGCTTCGCCTGCTCGAGAAGGGCTTGGGCTATGCCACGGCCACGATGCGAGGGGCAGACGTACAGATCGTTCAAAGTCCAGATCGGCGCCAGCGCCAGCGAACAGAACGTTGGATACAGCATCATGAAGCCGACCGCCTGGCCCTCCACTTCCGCCAGATAGGCCGTCGCCTGCCCGGATTTGATGCGCATGGCCAGATAGGCGTGGGCACTGCTCAAGTCGGCGGGGTATTTATAAAACTGGCGATAGGCATCGAACAGGCGGCCAGCCTCGTCCAGATTGTCTTCAGCGCGCAAGTGGCGCAATACAAAACTCATAAGTCGTTCTTTTCACAAAAGCGTTTCAGGCAGGCGGTGAATTCAGTACCGACCTCGGCATGCTTGGATGCATAGGCCAAGGTGGCTTGCAGATAGCCAAGCTTGTTGCCGCAGTCATAACGGGTACCGGTAAACGGCAAGGCCAACACGCGCTCCTCTTCCAGCAAGGCGGCGATGGCGTCGGTCAGCTGGATCTCCCCGCCTTTGCCAGGATTGGCCTTGGCCAGATGGCGGAAAATACGTGGACTGAGGATATAGCGGCCCACCACCGCCAGCGTTGATGGCGCTTCTTCCGGCGCCGGTTTTTCAACAATGCCGGTCAGCTTCAGATTGCCGCCGCCATTGCGCTCGGTCACCACAATGCCGTAAGAGCCGGTATCGGCGCGCGGTACCTCTTCCACACCAATCACCGAGCTTTGCGTTTCCGCATACAGCTCGGTCATCTGCCGCATGACCGGCACTTCGGCATCGATCAAGTCGTCGGCCAGGATAACGGCGAACGGCTCATCGCCGATCAGCGGGCGGGCGCAATTGACGGCGTGGCCCAGACCCAGCGCTTCGGGCTGACGGATATAGGCGCAACTGACATTTTTCGGCAGCACATTGCGCACCACTTCCAGCAAGGCATGCTTGCCCTTGGCTTCCAGCTCACTTTCCAGCTCATAGGCCTTGTCGAAATGATCCTCGATGGCGCGCTTGGCGCGGCCGGTAACAAAGATCATTTCGGTAATGCCGGCGGCAATGGCCTCTTCCACCGCATACTGGATCAGCGGCTTATCGACCACATTGAGCATTTCCTTGGGGCTGGCCTTGGTAGCCGGCAGGAATCGGGTTCCAAGACCCGCAACCGGGAACACTGCCTTGCTGACCTTACGCATACCTGTTCATTCCTTCCACTCAAATTCCAGCACCGCTGCCACCCTGGCAAGCAGCGCCACTACGCATTTGCGCCAGCCGCCTCGCCCAGCAAGGCATACAGCCCTGCCTCGTCGATTACCGGCACACCCAGCTCGTTTGCCTTGTCGAGCTTGGAGCCCGCCGCTTCGCCGGCGAGCAGGAAATCAGTCTTTTTCGAGACAGAACCCGCCACCTTACCACCGGCGCCCTCGATCAGGGATTTTGCCTGATCACGCCCCAGGGTCGGCAAGGTGCCGGTGATCACCAGCGTCTTGCCCAGCAAGGGCCCGGCCACACTGGCGCCTGGCTCGGTTTCCGGCCAGCTCACCCCGGCCGCACGCAACTGCTCGATCACTTCGATATTCAGCGGCTCAAGGCAAAAATCACGAATCGACTGGGCCACCACCGGTCCGATATCGGGAACCGCTTGCAACTGCGCCAGGCTTGCCTGTGCATCGTCCTGCGTAGCGGCAGCCAACACCCCATCCAGCGAGCCGAAATGGCGCGCCAGATCCTTGGCGGTCACTTCACCCACATTGCGAATGCCTAAGGCATAAATGAAACGAGCCAGACTGGTCTGGCGACTGGCGGCAATGGCCGCCAACAGATTGGCCGCCGATTTTTCCGCCATGCGCTCCAGCTCAGCCAGCTTGAGAATGCCCAGCTTGTAGAAATCGGCAGGCGTGCGCACGAGGCCAGCATCGACCAGCTGATCGACCAGCTTGTCGCCCAGCCCTTCGATATCCATGGCGCGGCGGCCGGCAAAATGCAGCAGGGCCTGCTTGCGCTGCGCGGTACATACCAGACCGCCGCTACAGCGGTAGGCCGCCTCGCCCTCCTCGCGCGCCACATGCGAGCCGCACACCGGACAGGTAGTCGGCATGGCAAACGGCCCATGCACCGGCACTTGGCGCGTTTCGAACAGATCGAGCGCCTCTTCGCGCATAGGCCGGCGGTCCAGCACCACCCCCGCCACTTCGGGAATCACATCGCCGGCACGACGCACGATCACCGTATCGCCAAGCCGGACATCCTTGCGGTGCACCTCATCAAGATTGTGCAAGGTGGCATTGGTAACCGTCACTCCGCCGACAAATACCGGCGCAAGCCGTGCCACCGGCGTCAGCGCACCGGTACGGCCCACCTGGATATCGATGGCCTCGACCACCGTAAGCATCTCTTCTGCCGGGTATTTATGCGCCACCGCCCAGCGCGGCTCGCGGCTGACGAAGCCAAGCTGTGCTTGCAGTGCCCGCTCATTCACCTTGTAGACGACACCATCGATATCGAACGGCAGCTGGTCACGTCTTGCCGCGATAGCCTGGTGAAAGGCAATCAGGCCGTCAGCACCGTTTGTCACTACCCGATCGCTACACACCGGCAAACCCATGTCAGCCAAGGCATCAAGCAGGGCGCCATGCCTTGCCGGAACGTCCCAGCCCAGCACCTCACCGAGGCCATAAGCAAAAAAGCTCAGTGGCCGCTGCGCCGCGATACGTGGATCGAGCTGGCGCACCGCGCCGGCAGCCGCATTGCGCGGATTGACGAAGGTCTTGTCGCCGCGCTCGCGCTGACGTGCATTGAGCGCATCGAAATCATCGCGCCGCATATACACTTCGCCGCGAACTTCCAGCACGGCCGGTGTGGCGCCCTGCAAACGCAAGGGAATCTGCCCGATGGTGCGGATATTCTGGCTGACGTCCTCGCCGGTCTCGCCATCGCCCCGCGTAGCCGCTCGCACCAACTGGCCGTCTTCATAACGCAGGCTGATCGCCAGGCCATCGAACTTCAACTCGGCGGCGTATTCCACCGCCGGTGCGTCTTCGGCAAGACCCAGCTCACGTCGCACCCGTGCATCAAATGCCTCGGCGCCAGCCGGGCCATAGTCGGTCTCGGTACGGATCGACAGCATCGGCACCGTATGTCTTACCGGCGCGAATGCATCGAGCGCCCTGCCGCCTACCCGCTGGGTAGGTGAATCGAGGGTGCGCAAGCCCGGCTCAGCCGCCTCGAGCTGCTCCAGTTCACGGAACAGGCGATCGTACTCGGCGTCCGGCACACTGGGCGCATCGAGCACATAGTATTCATGGGCATAGCGATTAAGCTGCTGACGCAGCTCGCTGGCGCGCTGTTGCGGGGTCATCGGCAGTCCACTCAGGCAAACAGGCGTAGCGCCGCCACGCCACCGGCGGCAATACCGCGTTCATCCATCCGGGCATAGATCGCCACCAGCTGCTTGCGGATAGTGGCAAGGTCGGCCGGCTTGAGCGAACGATTGTCATCGTCGACCAAGTCGCCACCCAGGGTCAGCGCCATCTGCTGCGCCAGGTCAGCCATACGGTCGAACGCCTGCTCGCCGCCCGCCACCCGCGGCACATCGAGTACCAGGGTGATCGAAGGCGTGTCGTCCAGCGCATCGAGCGGTCGATGATGGCGGTCGGCCAGGGTGAACAGGGTCTTGCCGGAGTCGGCACGCGCATGGAATACGCCATCGCCTTCCAGCACCATGCCGGCGGCTTCGGCCATGGCGCGCACCCGGCTCAATTGGAACGGTGTACGGCTGGACACCACGCTCAGGCCGACCAGCATGTCCACCTCGGCGCAGAACGCATCAAGCTCGCGGGCCACCTGTAGCTTGTCTTCGCGCCGGGCAAAGGTGGCAACGCCGCCGTGTTGATGGGCAAAGGCACTGACTTGCTCGCAGAACAGCACCAGCTGCGCCTCGCTCACCGGGCCCTGGCGATCCACCAGTTGCAGGCCGATGCGGAATTCCTGGTATACGCCCTCGCTGCGCACAGCTTCCCACTCGTCTGCCGTAGTCAAGCCCAGCGCACGCACCCGCTTGCCCAATTCGAAAGTGGGCATGGCCGAGCCGGCCAGATTGTCGCCGGGATGCACCTCGGCTACATAATCGAGCGCCGGGTCCAGCACCGATACCGCCAGGGCCAGAGAATCGCTGAGCTGTACGGTTTCTGGTGCATATACCGATTCCGGCTCCACCGCGCTATCGGACGCCATGCCAAACGAAGGCTCGGTACGCAAAAAGCCCGCCTCGCCCTGGCGTACCATATTCTTGGGCGTATCCAGCAATACATCGGGATGGGTTTTTGCAAAGGCTGCGGCAGCGCGCTTTTTGAAGCGCCACTCCTGCCACAGATTGAAGCCCCACACGCCACCGATAACGGCGCCTGCAAGGCCAAGGGTAATCCAGTGAAATTCGGTCATGCCAGTCTCTCCGCGCCTCTTGTCGGGCGCCCGACGA
>NZ_JAYRLZ010000209.1:0-7730 GCF_041904975.1 Chitinimonas sp.
CATTTCAAAGCGGCCAACCTGCAGGATGTCGCGGCCGTCGGCCACATCATCGAACACGGTCGTTTCGCTGTTCAGGTCTTCGCGGCTCTGGTCGACAAAAGCGGTCTGCACCGTCGGGCCGATCTTCACCGTGCCGCTGTCCGGCAGCTCCTTACCGGCAATCATCTTGAACAGGGTCGATTTACCGGCACCGTTGGGGCCGATAATGCCGACAATGGCACCAGCTGGCGCCTTGAAGCTGAGGTTGTCGATCAAGAGGCGATCGCCAAAGGCTTTGGAGACGCCTTCGAATTCGATCACTTCATTACCGAGGCGCTCGGCCACCGGGATGAAGATTTCCTGGGTTTCATTGCGCTTCTGGTATTCGACGCTGCTCATTTCCTCAAAGCGCGCGATACGTGCCTTGGACTTGGCCTGGCGCGCCTTCGGGTTCTGGCGTACCCATTCCAGCTCCTTGGCGATGGTCTTCTGGCGGGCCGATTCGCTCGACTCTTCCTGCTTGAGTCGCTCTTCCTTCTGTTCCAGCCAGCTCGAATAATTACCCTTCCACGGAATGCCGTGGCCACGGTCCAGCTCCAGAATCCACTCGGCGGCATTGTCGAGGAAGTAGCGATCATGGGTCACCGCCACCACGGTGCCGGGGAAGCGCACCAAAAATTGCTCCAGCCATTCCACCGATTCGGCGTCCAGATGGTTGGTTGGCTCATCCAGCAGCAACATATCGGGCTTGGACATCAACAGCTTGCACAGCGCCACCCGGCGCTTTTCACCACCCGACAGCTTGCCGACAATGGCATCCCAGGCCGGCAGGCGCAGCGCATCGGCGGCGATTTCCATCTGGGTTTCCAGGTCTTGCCCGGCCACCGACAAAATCGCTTCGCAGCGGGCCTGCTCTTCGGCCAGCTTGTCGAAGTCGGCATCGGGCTCGGCATAGGCGGCATACACCTCTTCGAGGCGCTGCTTGGCGGCGAGAATTTCACCGAGGCCGGATTCCACTTCCTGCCTGACCGTGTTTTCCGGGTTGAGCTGTGGCTCCTGCGCCAGATAGCCGATCTTGACGCCAGCCAGATGCTGCACCTCGCCATCGAATTCCTTATCCACGCCGGCCATGATCTTCAGCACGGTGGACTTACCCGAGCCGTTCAGGCCGAGCAAACCGATCTTGGCGCCAGGGAAAAAGCTGAGGGAAATGTCCTTGATGATCTGCCGCTTGGGCGGGACAACCTTGCTCACGCGGAGCATGGACATGACGTATTGAGCCATTGGGGTACCAGAAGTGAGTTGAACCCGGCGATTTTAGCAAGCCCGGCGATAAGCTGCTGGCTTGAGAGAGAGGGCGTTAACTGGCTGTTGTCGCGCAGCGGTGCGTACCTGGGCCAAATGCTGGTACTTACCGCACAAATAGATAAACTGGAGCTGCCGCCTTGCAATGAGAAGTTGGGATTCTGCCTGCCGGATTAGCAGGTTGGTGAGACACGCTTTGAACTCCCACTTGGCCGAGAAAAGTTTGTAAAGACCTGCGGGTTTGCTTAAAAAACGAGCAAATCCCTCCCGATTGTTGAGCGACTCAGCCTAGTTTTGTTCGCTTTTCCCACTTTGCTCCCTGCGCCAAGAGTTTCTTACCAGCCTGTCAATGCTGCAATTGTCTGTTTTGCGACAACGCGAACCCGGCAATGCTTGATTGTGGTGTTGGTGCATGATTGATAGTGAACAGTTGACATACGGGCAAAACGTCATTAGGGTAATCGAGTAAGGGTTGTCACCTATAAAGAAAACACCGACAGAAGGAACACAAATGCCTCAATGCATTTCATCGATGAAGAAGTATTTGTCGTATTTGTGTTTGACTCTATTCAGTACGTCCATTGTTATTGCTGCTGACAATATAAACATTTCTGATATGTATCGTGCTGATCAGACAAGTCGTGCAGCTACCAATATTGACTGGGTAAAACTCGCTGATCAAGATGCCAAGCGTCGGGAGAAGGTGGGCTTGTTATTGCGGCAAGGAAAAGTCCGGACGGCTGCAGATTTTTTTCGGGCTGCGCTAATTTTTCAGCACGGAACGAGTACGACAGATATTCGCATGGCGGTGTCACTCAGTAACATTTCATATTCCTTAGCTGAGGGTGATGAGAGGCTCAAAGCAGGTCGTCTGCTTGCTGCGAGTTGGGATCGATTGATGATGCAGCTTAAACGACCGCAGTGGTATGGAACGCAATATCAAAAAATTGGGCCAGATGGCCAGTGGGAGCTATATCGAGTCGATGAGACTGTGACAGATATGGATCGACAGAAACTGGGCGTCCCTTCACTATCCGAAGCAAAAACCAAGGTGCTGGAAATGAATAAGTCTGCGGACCAATAGCGGCTGCTTGTATTGGTTACGCTTGAGGTGGTATCGGGTACAGTTAAATGGCCAGTAAAAGTGTGGTAGTGCCATTTTAGTGAAACGTAACCCTGTTGAATTGAATCGCAATGCTCGCTAGGGCTGATTCCTTCTGGGTTTGATTAAAAAATGAAAGCCAAGGTCGAAATTGTCTCTTTCCAGATATTTATTGCTAGCGATGTTTGGTTTTGGTGGTGTTCATTGCATGGGTGCTGCGGTTGATCCGGCGATCAATGCGCCAGTTCCGCAGCCGCTTTCCTTCCCGGAATATAAGGACTTGATGCAACAGCTTGCCAGAACCGATTCGGCACTGGGGCTCTTTTGGTATAGGTTGAACCAGAGTAAACAGCTTGCAAGTATAGAGGCGGGAACCAAAATCAGCGGAGAGGTGGTTTTTCTGACACATAAAAAGCCAGAGGCAATGAGAGTTATCGAAGGCGTACAACATATCCATGAACTTGATCCGGGTGGGTTTGCAACCTTTGTGAATTATTCAGTGGAGCGTCAGTCGGATACAGAGCTTGTTTTGTTGATCAGGCTCGATGATGCAGTTCGTGCCGCACCCAAGTTGGTGATTTCGCCGAAAAGAGCTTATAAATTGTCTTTTGCGCGCCAAGTAGCTAGCGTTGCGCGCCAAGTAGCTAGCGAAAGTTGGCGCCTTGGTGCGGTGAAGCCACAGGCGGTAGCCGCGCTGCCTTGACTTGTTTGCTGGGCTATCGGTGGTAGGTGTGGGTCGGCATATATAGATCTTTGTTTTGTATGTTTTCTTCTGGTACGTCGAGCTATTTATTCATGCCGATCGGTATTTAAAATATGCTGTTGCCGGTATCGTTCTGCCATGAGCAAGCCCGGCGAGCACAAGCATGAAAGTTGAACACGGCATTGTCGATATCTGGGCCGCGCTCAACCCGCGCCATACGCCCGAGGCTGCGAGCGATGAGGATTGGGCCGACATCATTCGCGATGTGCTGGCGGCTGATTGAGGTGGGCGGCTGATCTGCCGCCTTGTCTTGCCTTCGTTACCTGTGCATACCTGCCGCACTATCAATCAAGTGACTTGGCCCGTATCCATTGATAGGGCGATGCATCGTTCAGACCTGTACCAATGCGGCCGGCAAAGCCGGCAAGCCAGTCCAGCGCTGAAAAGAGCGGCGGAAGTTGCGGGCATCGTGATAGCCCAGGTAGTCGGCCAGCTGGCTGTGGTTCATGCCGTGGTAGTGCATCAGGCAGATGGCGACGTGAGTGCGAACCTGGTCGAGCTGGGCCTGGAAATGAGTGTGGTGGCGGGCGAGGTGGCGCTTGAAGGTGGCCGGGCTGACGCCGAATGCAGCGGCCGTGTCTTCCAGCACCGGCGCTTGCCGGATATGCAGCAGCAGATAGTCATACAAGGCCTGCAGCAGACTGCGCTGCCCGGCCGAGGCTTCGATCGGGCGCAGGGCCATGGTGGCAGAGCGCTCATTGCCGCGTGGCCACGGTTGCTGGAGCCAGGCGGCATCGAGCAGCATGCAGTCGAACTGGCTGTTCCACTGCAGATGCGGGCCAAGGTGTACCTGATGGTGTGCCAGCTGCTGCGGCGGGGTGCGATTGAAGCGGTAGTGCCAGGGCAGGCGCTGTCCGCTCTGCCAGCGGCACAGGGCGGTCAGCGCGGTCATATGCAACTCGACCAGAAAGGGCAGCAAGCTGGCGGCGCCGCAGCTATCGGTCCAGTACACCATCAATTGTCCGGCTTCCACCCGGTAGCGCGGGCCAAGCAAGGGGCAGAGCACCGCCTGGTGCGCCTGCAGGATATCGAGCGCCTGCTGCAGATTTCCCGCTTGCGTCAGCGCGAGGCTGGCATTGCCATAGTGACCGGGCAGCCATTGCTGGCCGAGCAAGAAGCTGGCTTCGCGGCCGTCGCGCTGGCGGGCGATATTGCCAAGCAGGGTAAGTAGTTGCGCCGGACTGAGCTGCCGCTCGCCGCCTTGCAGATCGGCCTCGAACAGGCCGCTGCCCTTGAGCAACACATGGCTATTGATCGCCTGCTGCCCGGCGTGCTCCAGCAGCAATAGCGGCTGGTGCCGTGCCGGTATCAGCGCCGTGTCGAGTCCGTAGCAATCGGCCAGCATGGCTCAGGCAGGCATGGCCATGGCGGGGGCTGCCGGTTCCAGCGCCTGGTTCAAGGCTTGCAGCAGTTGCTCTGGTGACTGATCGGCCAGTGCGCACACCACTCTGGCGCTCAGGCACAGGCGCTGCTCGCCCAGGCGGGTGTGGTGGCCCAGGCTGCCGACTGCATCGCGTAGTTGCCGCGCCATCTCCTTGGTGGCTGCCTGGCTGGTTTGTGGCAGCAATACGGCAAAGCGATCACCGGCATAGCGGCACAGCAGATCGCCATTGCGCAGGTTCAGCAGCAAGAGGTGGCTGAGCGCCTGTAGCACCCGGTCACCCTCGTCAGTGCCATGTTCACGATTGATGGCGTGAAAATGATCGATGTCCAGCAAGATCAGACCACAGGGCTGGTCCGGGCTACGAGCCTGCTCCAGGGCGATCTGCCGGTGCAGGTAGTCGGCATTGGCAAGCTGGGTGATCCGATCGAATGCCCTGTGTTCGCGAAACAGGCGCTCGCGCTTGAGCAATTGTTCATTGAGGCTGTATTGCTCGTCACGCCAGAAATACAGGCCGATGGTCAGCACCACCACGCCACCCAGGGTGCTGCCACCTTCCAGCCAGTTATCCCAATGCATGGCATGGTCGAGCTTGAAGAATTCGTCCAGGCAATCGACCCAGGCGCCCAAGGCAAACAGGCCCAGACCACTGGCCAGCAAGGCGGTAACACGCCCGCCGGGCCGGCTGCTCAATACCAGCAGCATCCAGCAGGCGGCCATGATGGCGGTTCCCCCTTCGCACAGGATGTCGGTCCACTGCCATTGCACCCACGGCTTGGTAACGCCGAGGTGTGCAAACGCGAGGCTGCTGAGCACGGCAGCGGCAAACAGCAGCAGAAAGGGCAGGCGACAGGCTTTATCCATAGGGCGAGGTAGTGGCACGCAAAAGCCGGCAGACTAGCGCCGCAACATGACAGGTTCATTCAGCGGGCAATTGAGCTCACCCGAGATTGCTGCCGCATGGGTGGACGGCTATCCGGCGCCGTGCCGGCCTGCCGCAGCCTTGGCGGCAGGGCAGGCAATTCGGCTCGCCAGCAGCTTGCTTGTTCGGTAAGTCATTGTTCTTTCGTGTGTTTGTGGCTGCGTCGTCACACTACCGCAATCTCCCGGCCCTAGCGTGGCGCCCACTTCAGCCGTCCACGTCCGGCTATGTGTCATGCCAACAGGGAGCCCGTCCATGTCTGTCCGCACCTTGCCTGATCTGCCGCATTGCGGCCGATTTCCTTACACCTTGCTGGCACTGAGCATTGCCGCCTTCGGCCAGCACGCCATCGCAGCCGAATCGGCGGCTGCTTCGGCAGAAACCATCGTGGTGATCGGGCAGGCGGCTCGCATCCAGCAGGCGCTGGATGTGCAGCAGGCCAGCGATGCCATTGTCAGCGTGGTGCATGCCGATGGTATTGGTGCGCTGCCCGACGCCAATGTGGCCGAGGCCTTGCAGCGGGTGCCGGGGGTGTCGATCGAGCGCGATCAGGGCGAAGGCCGCTATGTGCGGGTACGCGGTCTGGGGCCGGACCTCAATGGTGTCACCGTGAATGGCACAACCTTGCCATCGCCGGAGAGTGGCCGCCGCGCGGTGATGCTCGACACCATACCCAGCGCACTGATCCGCTCGCTGGAAGTGCAAAAGACGCTGACACCCGACCAGGATGCCAGCTCGATTGGCGGCACGGTGGAAATCAAGACCCGCTCGGCGTTTGATGCGCCGGGGCGCTTCTTATCGCTGGAAACCCTGGCCAGCCATGATGGCAACACCGGTCAAACCAGCCCGAAGTTCGATCTGGCATGGAGCGACCGGCTGGCACGGGGCAAGCTCGGCATGGCGGCCGGCCTGAGCTGGGAGAAGCGCAAATTCGGCTCGGACAATATCGAAACCGGCGGCGCATGGGATGTATCGGGCAGCCAGGCGCTGCTGAACAAGTTCGAGCAGCGCGACTACCGCATCGAGCGCGAGCGGCTCGGCGCGGCGCTGAATGTCGAGTACAAGCCCGAGGCGGGCAGCCGCTACTACGTGCGCGGCTTGTATACCCGTTTTGACGACAGGGAGGAGCGCCAGTCCACGCTGGTCAGTTTCAGCAAGCCACAGGCAGAAGGTGCCAGCAGCAGCGCCAAGATCAGCCGTGCCTTGAAATCGCGCGAGGAAATCCAGCAAGTGCGCTCGCTCAATCTGGGCGCCGAACAAAAGCTGGGTGACTGGAAGTTGCTCGTCGCCGGCGGCGTCAGCCATGCCAGCGAGACCGAGCCGGAATACCTGACCGGCGTCGAATTTGCCGGCAAGAGCAGTTTTTCCGGCACGGGCTATCGCAATGCCGCGCGTCCTGAACTGTTTGCACCGGCCAGCAGCCGCGATGCCGGTCAGTTTGCGCTGACCAAGGCCAAGGCGCCGATGAGCGACAGCCATGACCGTGAACGCAATCTGCGCATCGATGGTGAGCGCAGTACCGTGCTGGGCGATGCCGGCGTGGCGATCAAGTTCGGCGCCAAATTCAGCCGGCGTGACAAGGACTATGACAAGACTAGCTGGGCGTTCAAGAATCTGGGCAAGGCACCGGCCGCCCTGCCCAAGGCGGCGCTGGAACTGGGCAGCTATCTGAATGGCAATACCGGATGGGGCTTGGGCGAGTTCGGCCCGCGTATCGACGAGGCTGGCGTGCGCGCCCTGTTCGCCGGTATTGCACACGATAGCTATCTCGATCAGTCGGCCTCGCAAATCGAGGACTACCGGATAAAGGAAGACCGCGACGCCGCCTATGTGCAAAGCAGCGTCGAATTTGGCAATTGGCGCTGGCTGGGCGGTGTGCGCTTTGAGGGTAGCCGGCACCATCTGCAGGGCACTGGTCTGCGTGATGGCGTATTCCTGCCCACCGTGGCCGACAGGCGCGATCGCCACTGGCTGCCGGCCTTGCAGCTGCGCCACGACATCAGCGATGCCACCAGCGTGCGCGCCGCCATCACCCATTCAGTGGTGCACCCCACTTTTGCGCAGATGCGCCCGGGTTTGCTGATCGATGTCGCAGCCGGCGAAGCGGCATTCGGTAACCCCGACCTGAAGCCATTGACCTCGCGCAATCTCGACCTGGGTATCGAAAGCCGTCTGGGCAAGGCCAGCACAGTGTCGGCCTATGTGTTTCACAAGCGCATCAACGACTTCATCTATAGCGCCGATCTGGCTGGCTCCGGCCGCTGGGCAGGTTTTAACA
>NZ_JAYRLZ010000210.1:0-7700 GCF_041904975.1 Chitinimonas sp.
CCAAACTGGGCGGCGTGGTCGCTCGCTGGTCGGATGACACTTTCCTGCTGCGCCTTGCCTATTCGCGCTACCAGCTCGATATCGAGCAGCCGGCAGCGGTGACGGCCGCATTCAACGCCCTGATCAATCTGCCGGCCGCGCAATGCCTCAACTGTGCGCAAATACTGCCGGTTCGCTACCGCACCCACGATGTGAATGCCAGCCTGCTTACCGTGGGTGGCAGCGCCCGCTTGGGCGACACGCTGCTGCAGGGCGAATGGCAGCGTCGACTCAGCAATTCCAACTTCCTGAACGATGTCAGCGCCTGGTATGTACATGCCTCCCATCGCGTCGGCCAATTCACCCCGTATGTCAGCTGGGGCCGCTCCACCGTGCGCGAACCGCGTCTCGGTTTGCGTCCCGGCCCGAATGCCTCGCCCGCCTTTGCATCACGGCTGGAATTCATCGACCGGCTGGGCCTGCAAGGGGTGGGCGAGCGCCGCCAGCTCGACCTTGGCCTGCGCTGGGATTTTCGCGAGGCGATGGCACTCAAGGCGCAATGGACCCGCCATGACATTACCCAACGCGATATCGGCTCGGGGCAGGCGGTGACCTTCCCGATCCCTTCCAGCCGTTTCGATGGGCGAGTCAATGTCTACTCGCTCAATGTCGATTTCGTTTTCTAAGAGGCGCGACATGACCAATCTCCTGCGCCATACCCTGCTGCTGACCGCCCTGCTCGCCAGCCAGTCCCAAGCCGACATCGTGATGGTGGTGGGCACGCAAAGCCCGGTTGCCGCACTCAGCCGCGAGCAGGTACTGGCCATCTACCAGGGCAGGATGAAGACGTTTGCCTCGGGCGGCATTCCGCAGCCCCTGCTGCTGGCCGGCCCGAGCAAGGCGGAATTTTTCGAGCGCGTGCTGGGCAAGAGCGATGACGAGATGCGCGCCCACTGGGCACGCCTGATCTTTACCGGAAAAGGCTCGGCACCACGCGAACTGAGCGAGGTCAGCGAGTTGAAGCGCCTGCTTGCGGCCAATCCTGATGGTATTGCCTATCTGCCACGCAGCGCAGTGGATGGCAGCCTCAAGATTGTCTACACACCATGACCATGCCGACCCTACCAGCCTCGTCATCCCCCATTGCAGCGGGCCGCCCTGCGCTGGCCCGCTGGTCGTTGCCCGCCATTGCGCTGCTGGCCTTGCTTGCCACCAGCAGCCGGGCCGATGTGCTGGCTGATTGGCTGAAGCTGGATGGTTTCGGCACCATAGGTACCTATATGGCAGACGACCCGGTGGCCCTGGCCCGTGTCGATGGCCGGCAGAGCAGCGGCTCACGCGATGGGCAGTGGCGCTACGATGGCGACACCCAGCTGTCGCTACAAGCCACGGTGAATCCGACCGGCCGACTACGCGGCGTGGTGCAGCTGCTGGCCAAGAAAAACTACCAAGGGTCAATGCGGCCACAGCTTGAGTGGGGCTATGCCGCCTGGCAGGCCAGCCCCGCGCTTGGCTTCAAACTCGGGCGCACCATCTTGCCGACCTATTTGCAGTCTGATTATCGCAACCTGCTGTATGCGCAAACCTGGGCCCGACCGACCACCCTGTTCTACACCCATAATGCCGTTACCTATCAAGACGGCCTCAGCCTGCAGTACGAAAGCGACGCAGCTGGCGGCGAATTCGGGCTGGAAGCCTTTGCTGGCCGCAGCGAAGTGCGCACCCAGAACAAGGATGGCGTCAATCTGGTGAAGCTGCCGCAATTGGGTGGCCTGCTGCTGCGCTGGTCCGACGAGCACTGGCTGCTGCGCGCCGGCTACTCGCGCTACCGTATCGATGTCATCTTGCCATCACCATCGCAGCGCAGCCTAGACCAGCTGATAGCTCTTCCGGCATCGCAATGCGACAACTGCCGGGAGGTGTTGCAACGTCGCTATCGGCAACACGATATCGACACTGGCCTGCTGACCCTGGCCGCCACTGCCAAGCTGGGGGCATCGAGCCTGCAAGCCGAGTGGCAGCTCAGGCGCGCCAACTCCAGCTTTGTCAACAACGTCGATGCCTGGTATGTGCTGGCGAGCCATCGTATCAACCGCTTCACCCCCTACCTGGCCTGGGGACGCTCATATATCAGGGAAGGCAATCTTGGCCTGCACGCAGGCCCGGCCGCCTCGACTGCCTTGAAGTCACAGCTGGCCTTTATCGATGGCCTGGGCCTGATCGGCAATGGCGAACGCCGCCAGCTCGATATGGGCCTGCGCTGGGATTTTCATGAGGCGATGGCGCTGAAGGCGCAATGGAGCCGGATGGATATCACCCACCGCGATATCGGCAGCGGGCAGACGGTGGTGTTTCCCATCCCATCCAGCCGCTTCGATGGGCGGGTGAACCTGTACTCGCTCAATCTGGACTTTGTGTTCTAGCCCTGCCCGGCCTGCCACCGGCTTGACCGCCGGCTCACGCAGACGATCGTCCACCCAGGCTACTGCTGGATATAGCGCGCCATCAGCCGCTCGATCTCGCCCGACTGCTTCATCGCCTGGATCTGCTGATCGAACTGGCCGCGCAGTCCATTCATCCGCATCGATTTGCGGCTGAAGGCAAAACGCAGGTCGGAGTCCGGATCATCGGGCACCGGGGCATGGTCGATTTCCGGGTCGAACAACAAGGTGCCCAGTGCCGGATCAATCAGATACAGCCCGGCAATCACTTCGCGCTTTTCAATAAACAGGTCGCAGCGATTGGTTTTGAGCTTGCCAAGCAGGGAGCGGAAATCATGCGAGCCGCTATCGACCATGGCGGCGTCTATTCCATAGGCCTGCAGGCTGTAGCCTTGCAAACCGCACACGCGCCAGCGCCGCCAGTCGGCCGCCGAGTTGATTTTCAGGCCGTTGCGGTGCACCCGGTTCGAATAGAAATACCAGCTGTGCACGGTGTAGTAGGGCTCGCTCAGCTGGAAATCGAGCTTGCTCAGCTGGCCGGTCGGCACATTGAGCGCCAGGTCGATCTGGGCGGATTCCATCATCTGCAGGCAACGCCGCCATGGCAGGACCGAAACTTTTGCGGCCGGCAGCTTGAGACGGTTACTTACGGCATTGAGTACATCGATTGCCAGGCCGACCGGCTCGGCCGGCTTGCGCGGATCAAGCTTCCAGTAGGCAAACGGCGCCATCATCACATCGGCGACACAGGCCTGCAGCTCCGGCTCGGCCCGCACGGCCGGTGCCAGCAATGCCAGGCAGCACAGCTTGGGCAACAGCAAGGGCACATATCGCTTCAAGGTTTGCATGGTCGGCGGGCCATCAAGGTCATCCAGTGATCGTAGTGGAAAACCGGCGGATTTTCCCCGCTACGCAAGCATAGGTTGGCTCGCCTGCCCGTTTCGAGCCAAGCAACGCGTATTCATCGCGAACTGGCCTGATTAATGCCGGCTGGCTGGCACTTTGTCACAAGGCGGCGCAAAACGGCAGCGATTGGATACACTGCCGGCTCGCATCCGCCCTTACCTGCCGCTCGCACCCCCTAGGAATACATCGATGAAACAAGCACTTGGTCTTGCCCTGCTGTTTTGCGCGCTGGCCGCCGGCGCCAGCCCGGCTACCGATGCCATCCGCCTGCAGGAACAGCGCAAACTGCATGATTGGCACTACCGCGTCAGCGAATCGGGCGATCAGCAACGTGTCGCCCTGCACGACGCCAGCAAACCGGAAGATCAGCGCTGGCTGCTGGAAAGCGTTGCCGGGCGGCCCGCCACGGCGACGGAACAAGCCGAGTTTCTCGCCATGCATAACAAGGCACGAAAGAGCGGCAAGCGCGCCTTGCTGGAGATGATAGACGAAGCCTCGCTGACCCCGATCGATGGCAACCCGGCCTCGCGCCAGTGGAAATTTGCCATCAAGCCCGATTCGGTGGACATGGTCAGCTCCGACAAACTGCGCGGCGAGCTGACCCTCACGGCCGATGGCCAGGTAGCCAGCATCGATATCCGCAATCCCGAGCCGTTCCGGGTGATGCTGGTGGAGAAGGTGGAAAAGGTCATCCTGCATCAGGACTACGCCCGCCAGCCATCCGGCATCATGTTGCCCGCCAAATCCACCGTCGAAGTACTGGCTACCGGGCCGCAGGACATCCGCCAGCATTCCATCAAGCAGTACAGCGACTACAAAGCCGGGGAAGCCAGCGCGGCGCGCTGAGCGTTTACCGCTACACCGGCGCTTTCTCGCCCAGAGGGTATAATGGCGGCCCTTGCCGCCCCGCTGTTACTCGTGTCCAGTCTGCTTGAGTCCGCCCTTTCCCGATTGCAGTCCGTATTTGGCTATGAAGCCTTTCGCGGTCGGCAGGCGGATATCGTTACCCATGTCGCCGGCGGCGGCGATGCACTGGTGCTGATGCCCACCGGCGGCGGCAAATCGCTGTGCTATCAGCTGCCTGCCTTGCTGCGCGAGGGATGCGCGGTAGTGGTGTCGCCCTTGATCGCGCTGATGCAGGACCAGGTGGAAGGCCTGCACCAGCTCGGCGTCGATGCCGCCTTCCTCAATTCCACCCAGACACTGGATGAAGCGCGCGAGGTGGAGCGGCGCTTTATGGCCGGCACCCTCAAGCTCCTGTATGTGGCACCGGAGCGCTTGCTGACGCCGCGTTTCCTTGGCCTGTTGCAAAGCGGGCCAGTGGCGCTGTTCGCCATCGACGAGGCGCACTGCGTGTCGCAATGGGGCCATGATTTCCGCCCGGAATATATCGGCCTGTCGCTATTGCATGAGCAATTCCCCGGCATTCCGCGCATTGCGCTGACCGCCACTGCCGACGCCGCCACCCGGCGCGAGATCGTGCAGCGACTGGCGCTGGAAGATGCCGCCGAATTCGTATCTTCCTTCGATCGACCGAATATCCGCTACGCCATTGTCGAAAAGGACAATGCGCGCCGCCAGCTGTTGAGCTTTATCGAGCGCGAGCACGATGGCGATGCCGGCATCGTCTACTGCCTCAGTCGTAAGCGGGTCGAGGACACCGCCGAATTCCTGGTCAGCCACGGCATCACCGCCCTGCCCTACCATGCCGGCATGGATGCCGCCACCCGCGCCCGCCACCAGACCCGCTTCCTGCGCGAAGATGGCATCGTGATGTGCGCCACCATTGCCTTCGGCATGGGCATCGACAAACCCGATGTGCGATTCGTGGCGCACCTGGACCTGCCGAAAAGCCTGGAAGGCTACTACCAGGAAACCGGCCGTGCCGGCCGCGATGGCCTGCCATCCAATGCCTGGCTGGCCTATGGGCTCAACGATGTCATGCAGCTCAAGGAAATGATCGAAGGCGGCCAGGCGCCCGAAGCGCAGAAAGCCATCGAGCGGCAAAAGCTCAGCGCCATGCTGGGCCTGGCCGAAACGGTGGAATGCCGTCGCCAGGTGATCCTTGGCTACTTCGGCCAGCCAAGCGAGCCTTGCGGCAATTGCGACAACTGCCTGACCCCGCCGAAAACCTGGGATGCCACCGAGGCGGCGCAAAAGGCGCTGTCCTGCGTATTCCGCACCGGCCAGCGCTTCGGCGCCGGCCATGTGATCGACGTGCTGCTGGGCAAGAGCACCGACAAGGTCAAGCAACACTTCCATGACCGTGTCACCACCTTCGGCATTGGCAAAGGGCTGGCCGAAGCCGCCTGGCGCTCGGTGATCCGCCAGCTGCTGGCCGGCGGTTATCTGGAAATGGATGCCGATGGCTTTGGCACCTTGCGCCTGACCGATGCGGCGCGCCCCCTGCTGCGCGGCGAAGTGCGGCTGCATCTGCGCGGCCTCGCCGACAAGAAGGGCGAGCGCAGCAGCCGCGAGCGCAAACCCTCGGCTGCGAGCCTGGATATTGCGCCTGCTGACGAGCCGCTATGGCAGCGCCTGCGTGCCAAGCGGCGCGAACTGGCCGATGCGCAAAGCGTGCCGGCCTATCTGATCTTCACCGACGCCACCCTCAAAGCCATGCTCGACGCCCGCCCGGCCACTCTGGCCGATATGGCGCATATCTCCGGCGTCGGCGCGCAAAAGCTCGAGCGCTACGGTCTCGACTTTCTCGACGTGCTGCACCAGGCCTGATGCCAGGCAGGCCATGCCGCCCGGCTTTGCCGGCACCGGCACATGCCTGCAACAGCCACCGCAGAAATCCGCCGCCTGAGCTGCTATCTTGCTGATTGCACCCGCCGCGCCGGCCTCATGCAAGGCGCCTGCGGTGCAAACGATCCATCCGCCTCGGCTGCCTGCCTGCGCACACCGTCAAACCCGCATCAATGACAGTGGCCAGAAATCCGGCAGACGGCGCGCCGATCATCGTGATGCCTTTTACCAATCGCCCGTTCGAGCTTGCTTCATGGGAATCGCCACAGCCGGCCGCCTGCTTGTCGCCCTGCTCAGCCTGTGCCTGAGCGCGCCATCCATTGCCGGCTTGCGCCTCGGTGTTGCCCCCTATCTGAGCCCGCGCACCCTGATCGACCAATACGGCCCCTGGCTGGACTATCTGCAGGGCGAGCTGGGTCAGCGCATCGACTTTGCCACCGCGATCGACCTGCCGCACTTCTACCTGCGCTGCGCCCGGCAGGACTTCGACCTGATCATTACGCCGCCGCATCTGGCGCGGCTGGCGCAGCTTGAATCGGGCTACCAGCCCATTGCCGCCATCAAAAGCGATTTCTATCTGACGGTGGTGGTACCGCGTGGCGATGCAGCACGCAGCATGGCCGATCTGCGTGGCAAACGCTTGAACCTGCCGGCGGAAATGTCGCTACCGGCACTACAGGCCGAGGCCTTTCTGGCCCGGCTCGATATTGATATCCGCCTCGATACGCGCCGGGTGTTTCATGCCACCGAGAACAATGCCCTGCGCGCCAGCAGTCGCAGCAAACACGATGCCGCCATTGCCTCGCGCACTGTTCTGGAGGCCATGCCGCAGGAAATCAGCGGCGGCTTGCGCGTGCTGGGCAGCGCACCAAGCAGCATCAGCCTGGTGCTGATGCGCAGCGCGCGACTTGATGCCAACCAACAGGCAGCACTGAGCACTGCCATGGCACGCTTTCCCTACAGCCAGCCAGGTCTCGCGTTTTTCAATCGTGCCTCGTCCTATCTGGTGCCCGCCAGCGCCGCCGAGCTTGATCGCTGGGACAACCGTCTGCCCTGGCTCAGGCAGCAACTGGTAGCGCGCTGAACATGGCCTGGCCGACCCAGTTTTTTCATTCCCTGCGTTTTCGCCTGTTGGCTGCCAGCATAACCATCGAGCTATTGCTGCTGTCCTTGCTGCTCGGCAACAGCATCCGCCTGATCGATGCCAGCATGCGCGCCAGCATCGATGTGTCGCTTCAACAGAATGTGACCTTGCTCAACGTTGCCACCGCGCCCTATCTGCTGCAGGGTGATTACGCAACGCTCACCGACAACTTGACCGAAATCATCGGCGCGGCCCGTGAAGATGGCATCGTCTATGCGGTCGTGCTGGACAATGATGGTCGCACCGCTGCATTTGCCGGCCCGATCGAACCTTCCCGACTGCCTGCACCGCAAGCGAGCCTGGACCAGGCCTTGCGCGACACCGTGCTGCATGTGGTCAAGCCTGCGCGGCTGGCCAACCGCACAGTGGGCGAATTGCATTTCGGCCTGTCGACGCTGCGCATGGCGCAAGCACGGCGCGACGTGATCCAGCAAGGCTTGCTGATTGCCGGCTTCGTGGTATTTGCCTCGCTGATCCTG
>NZ_JAYRLZ010000211.1:0-7687 GCF_041904975.1 Chitinimonas sp.
GTGAAGAAATTGGCTTCCGATGGGTAGGCGGTCACCGCCGGCATGGCGACCAGCGCAGCCAGCAGGCGGCTGCGCTCGGCACGCAGTAGGGCGGCCTGTTCGTTGAATACGGCGATATGGTCCAGCGCAAACAGGGCGGTGGTTTGGGTCAGTACATTGATGTTGTAGGGCGGCCGCAGCTTGTCGAATTCATTGATCCAGTCGGCCGGGCCGGCCATATAGCCGAGCCGGATGCCGGCCAGGCCCAGCTTGGACAGGGTGCGCATCACCACCAGTTTCGGGTGCCGACCGGCCAGCGGCATAAAGCTGTCTTCGGCAAAGGCGGTGTAGGCCTCGTCCACTACCACGAGGCCCGGTGCGGCATCGAGTAGCGCCTCCACCTCGGCGCGTGCGTAACGCGGGCCGGTGGGGTTATTCGGGTAGCTGACAAACACCACGGCTGGCTGGTGCTGGGCGATGGCCGCCAGCATTGCCGGCAAGTCCAGCGAAAAATCCGGCTTCAGCGGCACGCCGACATACTGCACGCTACTGAACACTGCATTCATCTTGTACATGACAAACGATGGCTCGGCCGACAGCAGGCTGGCGCCGGGGTGGGCCAGCGTCTGGCAGATCAGGGTGATCAGCTCATCCGAGCCGTTGCCGAGCAACACGGCGGCATTATCCGGAATGGCAAACGCCGCTTTCAGCCGCGCTTTCAGGCCGCCACCATCAGGGTCGGGGTAGCGATTCAGTGCGGCGCTAGCGAGGCGCTGCGCCAGCTCCGCTTGCAGGGCGGGTGGCAGTGGGAACGGGTTCTCCATCGCGTCGAGCTTGATCAGGCCGGCGGCGTCGGCGACGGGGTAGGCCGACAGCGCGGTGATTTCCGGGCGTACATACTGGCGGGCAAGGCTCATCATGCGCCGCCTTTCAGGCGCAGTTCCGCCGATTTGGCGTGGGCCGGCAGGCCTTCGCCGTGCGCCAGCGTACTGGCGATGCGGCCCAGCGTCTGTGCGCCGGTTTCCGATACATAGATCAGGCTGCTGCGCTTCTGGAAGTCGTACACCCCGAGCGGGCTGGCAAAGCGGGCGGTGCGCGAGGTTGGCAGCACATGGTTGGGGCCGGCACAGTAGTCGCCCAGCGCTTCGGAGGCAAAGCGACCGAGGAAGATGGCGCCGGCGTGACGGATCTGACCTTGCAGCACCCATGGGTCGGCAACCGAGAGTTCCAGGTGTTCGGGTGCGATCTGGTTGGCAATGGTGGCGGCCTCGGCGAGATCGCGCACCTGGATCAAGGCGCCACGGTTGGCGAGGCTCTGGGCGATGATGTCGCGGCGCGGCATGGTGGGCAGCAGGCGCTCGATGCTGGCGGCGACCCGCTGCAAAAAGGCGGCGTCGGGGCAGAGCAGGATGGATTGGGCGATTTCATCGTGCTCGGCCTGGCTGAACAGGTCCATGGCGATCCAGTCCGAGTCGGTGGCGCCATCGCAGATCACCAGGATTTCCGATGGCCCGGCCACCATATCGATGCCGACCACCCCGAATACCGCGCGCTTGGCGGCGGCCACATACTGGTTGCCCGGCCCGGTGATCTTGTCGACCGGCGCAATGGTTTCGGTGCCATAGGCCAGCGCAGCTACCGCCTGGGCGCCGCCGATGGTGAATACCTTGTCGACGCCGGCGATCCAGGCGGCGGCCAGCACCAGATCGTTGCGCTCGCCTCGCGGCGTGGGCACCACCATGGTGATTTCAGCGACGCCCGCTACCTTGGCGGGGATGGCGTTCATCAGTACCGAGCTGGGATAGCTGGCCTTGCCGCCCGGCACATACAGGCCCACCCGATCCAGCGGCGTCACTACCTGCCCGAGTACCGTGCCGTCGGCTTCTTCGTACTGCCAGCTGCTTTGCAGCTGCTTCTCGTGATAGCGGCGCACCCGCGCGCAAGCGGCTTCCAGCGCCTCGCGCTGGTCGACTGGCAGGCGCAGGTAGGCGGCTTCCAGTTCATGGCGATGCAGGGTCAGCTCGCGCATTGACGATGCGGCTACGCCATCAAAGCGCTGGGTGTAGTCGATCAGTGCCGCATCGCCACGGGTTCGGACATCGGCAAGCATGGCGGCTACGGTGGCATCCACCGCCGGATTCTGGGCGGTTTCAAAAGCCAGTAGCGCGGCCAACTGGGCCGGGAAATCGGGCTGTGTCGTGCAAAGGCGTTTCATGGCGAGGTCTCGGTTTGCCCGCAGGCGTCGGCTCTAGGCGGGACGAATACGATGTATGCAGGTGCGGTGGGCGAACTGCCCGGATGACTATAGGCTGGCGGCGTGGGCGCGGTGGTGGCCGGCTTGCGCAAATGCATCAATGATCGGCTGCAACTTGGCGCGCTTGAGCTTGAGCGCGGCCTGGTTCACCACCAGGCGCGAGCTGACATCCAGCACATGCTCGACCGCTACCAGATGGTTGGCCTTGAGGGTGCTGCCGGTGCTGACCAGATCGACAATGGCGTCGGCCAAGCCTACCAGTGGCGCCAGTTCCATCGAGCCATACAGTTTGATCAGATCGACATGCACGCCCTTCTGGGCAAAGTGCTCACGGGCGGCGGCGACGTATTTGGTGGCAACGCGCAGGCGCGCGCCCTGCTTGACCGCACCGAAGTAGTCATAACCCTCGCGCACTGCCACCATCAAGCGGCATTGGGCGATTTCCAGATCGAGCGGCTGATACAGGCCGGCACCGCCATGCTCCAGCAGCACGTCATAGCCGGCAATGCCGAGGTCGGCAGCGCCATATTGCACATAGGTCGGTACATCGGTGGCGCGCACGATCACCAGGCGCACATCGTCGCGATTGGTGCCCACAATCAGCTTGCGCGAGGATTCCGGGTCTTCGGCCGGATGAATACCCGCAGCCGCCAGTAGCGGAACGGTTTCTTCGAAAATGCGGCCTTTGGACAGGGCGATGGTGATCATGGATTGATGCAATGCAGCAGGGGGAAGGCGATTATGCCGTCTGTTTTGCCGGCTGGCGAGTAAAGTTGTCTAGTTTTTGAAGTGCGCTGTCAGCATGGTTCTTCAGTGGTTTAGACAACTTTATTGCTTACTTGTCTAGTCAATGGCGTGGGTCTTCAGGCAACCATTCTGCGGCGATAGGGCGATTTCTTGATGTGTAATCCAACACCCCAAAACCTGTATACACAGAGAGCACCGAGAACACGGAGCACACCGAGAAAACCCGGTCGGGTTTGGTCTTTTTCGGTGCGATCTGTGCCCCGATAGTTCTCTGTGGCAACGGGTTCGGCTACTTGGCGCTGACTAAGCTGCCGACCACGATCCGACAACTTGCGTCTGCAGGATCAGGACGGCCTCACCTCCAAAAATCTGTATACACAGAGGGCACAAAGGACACGGAGATCACAGAGAAAATCAGTCTTGTCTTGGTTTTCTCAGTGGGCTCTATGTCCTCATTGTTCTCTGTGTCTACAGGTTTTCCAACCTGCGTTCCGTGCTCAGGCGTATTCCGGGTGTTTGGCGATAAAGCGCTGCAGGCGCTCTCCCGCCATGCGCTGCACCTTGTTGCGCAAAAACGGCGTCCAGCCCAGCAGCAGTCCGGGGGCGCCCAGCGCCATGCGGCTCCACGCCCAGAAGTCGAAGTGGTCACGATGGCGCCAGATCAGGCCGTCCTTGAATTCGAACTCGGCATCGATGCGGTTATGCACCTGCCGGCCGGTCTGCGAAAACGGGTAATGGGCTTCCCAATGGGCGCTGCCGCGGCCATTGGCGCCTTGCACATCGGTAAAGGTCAGGGTCAGCGCGGTGGAGCTCTCCAGCAACATGCGCCACATGGCACCGGGCTGCTTGCCACGCAGATCCGGAAAGGCTGGGTCGCCGAATTGAGCATCCGGGTGATAGCAGGCAGCCATGGTGGCCCAGTCTTTTTGCTGGAAGGCCGTGTAAAAACGGGTGATCAGTTCAGCTTCTGGGCTCATGGCGGCGAGGTGCTCGACAAAGGGATGTCGGCACACTACCGCGCGGTTCGGCATAGTTGCAAGCGCGCTGACGCTGCCGGCTTACAGGGCGCGTACTGCCTTGCCGGTATAGGTGCTGATCCGGGCGGCAACGATTGATGCATCGGCATCGATGGGTGACGCACCGATCGGAATGGTAGCGAACCAGCCTCGCAGCTTGAGCCTGACCCACCACCGCTCGGGACCGTCGTCATCCTTTCTGGCGCGGCCAATATCGATCCATTCGATTTCGTCAAAGCGAGCAAGGCGCTTCCCATTGGCACTGACGCTGCGCGAGGTCTTGCTGAAGGAAAAACGCTGCCTGCCGCCCTGGATGACCAGAACATCGGCAGTTTGCTGGACTATTTCCAGTACGAAAGTTTCGCCTCGAAGTGCGTCGAACACCTCTTCGAGGCGTTCTAGCAGGGTTGCTAACACCGGTCTGCTCGCCGTTTACTGGATGCGCTCGATCAGTGCGCCCACGCCACCCAGCTTCTGCTCGATATGCTCGTAACCGCGATCAAGGTGGTAGATACGATCAACAATGGTGTCGCCCTCGGCGGCCAGTGCGGCAATCACCAGCGATGCCGATGCGCGCAGATCGGTGGCCATCACATTGGCGCCGGACAGGCGCTCGACCCCGGTCACCACGGCGGTGTGGCTATCGATGCGGATATCGGCGCCCATGCGTGCCAGCTCCGATACATGCATAAAGCGGTTCTCGAAGATGGTTTCGCTGATGATGCCGGTGCCGGATGCCAGGGCATTCATCGCCATGAACTGGGCCTGCATATCGGTGGGGAAGGCCGGATAGGGCTCGGTGCGCAAGCTCACTGCCTTGGGGCGCTGGCGCATTTCGATGGCGATCCAGCCGTCCCCCGCCTCGATATAGGCGCCGGCTTCGCGCAGCTTGTCCAGCACCGAATCGAGGATATTGGCGCGGGTATTGCGCAGCACCACCTTGCCCTTGGCGGCCATTACCGCGCACAGGAAGGTGCCGGTTTCGATCCGGTCCGGCATCACCCGGTGTTCGGCGCCATAGAGGCGCTCGACACCTTCCACCGTGATGGTGTCGGTGCCATGACCGCTGATTTTTGCGCCCATCTTGATCAGGCATTCAGCCAGATCGACCACTTCCGGCTCGCGCGCGGCGTTTTCAATGGTGCTGGTACCTTCTGCCAGCACGGCGGCCATCAGCAGGTTTTCGGTGCCGGTCACCGTCACCATATCGGTGACGATGCGGGCGCCCTTCAGGCGCTTGGCGCGGGCGTGGATATAGCCGTGCTCGATAGTGATCTCGGCGCCCATCGCCTGCATGCCCTTGATGTGCTGCTCGACCGGTCGCGCGCCAATGGCGCAGCCGCCGGGCAGCGACACCTTGGCTTCGCCAAAGCGGGCCAGCATCGGTCCCAGCACCAGGATGGAGGCGCGCATGGTCTTGACCAGCTCGTACGGGGCCACCAGCTTGTCGACGCTGGCGCCGGTCAGCTCGAATTCATGCACATTGTCGGTCATCACCCGCATGCCCATGCCCTGCAGCAGCTTCTGGGTGGTCATCACGTCTTTTAGCTGCGGCACATTGGTCAGGCGCAGGGTGTCGGCCGTCAGAAGCGAGGCACACAGGATCGGCAAGGCCGCATTCTTGGCGCCCGAGATGGTGATTTCACCTTCGAGCGGGCCATTACCGGTAATTTTCAGCTTATCCATATCGATTCTTTACTGCCGCCGCAGTATTGCGGCGTGGTGATTGCATCGCCCCCGAAATTGCGGGGCTGGGCCCGGCCTGTGCTGGCCGTAACCAAGGGGGCTGCTTAGCCGAGGTTCTTCCACTCGTGCGGGCTGTAGGTCTTCATCGACAGGGCGTGAATCTCTTCGCGCATGCGCTCGCCCAATGCTTGGTAGACCAGCTGGTGCTGGCGTACCCGCGACAGGCCATCGAAGGCGCGGCTGACGATGGTGGCTTCAAAGTGATGACCGTCGCCAGCGACGTCGAGAACCTCGCAGGCGAGGCCGGCGGCTATGTATTGCTTGACTTGTTCGGGAGTAACCATGGAATCGTTGCGTTATCTGCCTGCGGGGCGCGAGGGGTTAGTGACGAAGTTTGTAGCCGGTACGCAGCAGATGCAGGGCAAATGCCGAGAGCAGCACGAAAGTGCCGCCGACCACGGAAAAGCTGAGCCAGGGTGATGGCACATCGGCCTGGCCAAAGAAGCCATAGCGAAAGCCATCGATCATGTAGAACACCGGGTTGAGGTGAGAAATGCCCAGCCAGAATGCCGGCAAGGACTGGATCGAGTAGAACACGCCGCTAAGGAAGGTCAGCGGCACGATGATGAAGTTCTGGAATGCCGCCAGCTGGTCGAATTTTTCTGCCCAGATGCCGGCAATCAGGCCCAGTACCGCCATCACTGCGGCACTGAGCACGGCAAAGATGAGAATCCACAAGGGATACTTGAAGGCGGGAATGGCAAATACGGCGCAAACCGCCAGCACGCCGGCGCCCACCACCACGCCGCGCACCACCGCGGCCAGCACATAGGCGAGGAAAAATTCCAGGTGCGACAAGGGCGGCAGCAGGATGAACACGATATTGCCGGTGATTTTCGACTGGATCAGGCTGCTCGATGTATTGGCAAAGGCGTTTTGCAGCATGGACATCATGGCAAGGCCCGGAATCAGGAAGGCGGTATAGCGCACGCCCGGATAGGCCTCGACGCGTGATTCGAGCACATGCGAGAAAATCAGCAGGTAGAGCATGGCGGTCAGCACGGGAGCTGCCACCGTCTGAAAGCTGACCTTCCAGAATCGCAGGATTTCCTTGTAGAACAGGGTGTAAAAGCCTTGCATATGCGTGGCGAGCGGGCCGTCAGGCCGTCTCGCGCTTCCTCCCCATTACGTCGAGAAACACCGACTCCAGGTCGGGCTTGAGGATTTCGATATCCTGAACCGCAGCGCCAGCATCGCGCAGCGCCACCAGAATGGTTTCCAGGGTGGCGCAATCGTCAAGGCGCAGCTGGAAGGCGCCTTCGTGTTCGCGCACCAGCAGGCTGCTCAGCGTTGCTGGCAGGGGAGCGTCGAACAGGCGCAGCGATACGGTGCGTGCCGAATGCGATTGCATCAGGGTGTTCTTGTCATCGAGCGCCACCAGGGCACCCTGCTTGAGCATGGCGATACGCCCGCACAGCGCCTCGGCTTCTTCCAGGTAGTGGGTGGTCAGCACGATGGTATGGCCCTGCTGATTCAATTGCTGGATAAAGGCCCACAGGGTCTGGCGCAATTCCACATCCACGCCGGCGGTCGGCTCGTCCAGCACGATCACTGGCGGCTTGTGCACCAGTGCCTGCGCCACCATCACCCGCCGCTTCATGCCGCCTGACAGCGAGCGCATATTGGCATCGGCCTTATTGCTCAGGCCCAGGTTTTCCAGCAGCTCGTCGATCCAGGCGTCGTTGCGGCGCAGACCGAAATAGCCGGACTGAAATTCCAGCGTCTCGCGTACGGTAAAGAAGGGGTCGAAGGTCAGTTCCTGCGGCACGATGCCGACCTTGCGGCGGGCATCGCGGTAGTCCGATTGCACATTGCTGCCCAGTACCGTCACCACGCCATGGTCGGCGCGGGTGAGGCCGCCCAGTATCGAGATCAGGGTGGTTTTGCCGGCGCCATTGGGGCCGAGCAAGGCAAAGAACTCGCCCTCGCGCACGTCAAAGTCGAT
>NZ_JAYRLZ010000212.1:0-7684 GCF_041904975.1 Chitinimonas sp.
ATCTGGCCGAAGTCGCCATGCAGCGTTATGGCGCCTCACGTATTCACCAAGTGATGCTCAGCGAAACCTGGTACCGCGAGAATATGGCGCCGGTTAAGGCCGCCCTGGAAGACGGCACGCTCGACGGTCTGCCCCGCGACAACGACATTCGAGATGACCTTCGTGCCTTCGAGCTGATCCGCGGCGTGCCCCGTTTGCCCGACAAGCGCAGCACCGGCGAATCAGGTAGCAAACGCCATGGCGATGCCGGAGTGGCCATCGTGTTGGGCCACTACGCCAGCCGTCAGGAAGTAGCCGACATGGAGTTCCAGTCGTTGGGCAACCACCGTACCACGCATTCACTCTCGGACTACTTCCAATAATGCGTGGCAAAGCGATTTATAAAGCCCGCCACGCCGCCAAATACCTTGTGGACGGATATTGCGCCGTCTGCACTGGCGCAAGCCGCCAAATCGCGGGAATTTCATAATGACCGACAAACTGCCCGAACCACTTAATCAGGAAATTGCCACGGTCGACAAGAACCCGTTCCTGATCCCGTTCAACAACCTGCTGCGCCCCAGCGACGACACCCTGCAAACACGCGGCGGCGGCAAGGGTCTCAAGATATACGACGAGATCGAGCGCGACTGTCATGCCTTCAGCGTGCTGCAAAAGCGCAAGCTGGCGCTGATTGCGCGGCCGGTGGTTGTCGACCCGGCAACGCCATCCCGCGCCGATAAAAAGGCAGCCGACTTTGTGCGTGAACAGCTGGCTGCCATCAACTTCGACAAAATCTGCATGGACCAGCTCGACGCCATCCTCAAGGGTTACGCGGTGGGCGAGATCATGTGGAAGATCGACGCTGGCCAGATCAAGCTGGACCGGGTCAAGGCGCGAGACCAGCGCCGCTTTGCCTTTGACGTGGACGAGCGGCCAAGGCTGCTGACCCGCAGCAATATGCTGATCGGCGAGCCGGTGCCGGAGCGCAAGTTCATCATCCACCGCTTCGGTGACAAAGACAGCAACCCTTACGGCCTTGGCCTGGGCACTCGTCTGTTCTGGCCGGTGTTCTTCAAGCGCCAGGGCATCCAGTTCTGGCTCACCTTCGCCGACAAATTCGGCTCGCCGACCGCTGTCGGCAAGTATCCTCCCGGTACCACGCCCAGCGACCAGGACAAGCTGTTGGCCGCGATTGCCGCCTTGGCGAACGATACCGGCGTGATCATCCCCGAAGGCATGGTCATCGAATTCCTGGAAGCGGCGCGCTCAGGCTCCATCAACACCTACGAGACCCTGTGCCGCTACATGGATGAAGAGATATCAAAAGCGGTCCTGGGTGAAACGCTATCGACCAGCATGGGCAAGAGTGGTGGTAGCTTCGCCGCCAGCCGCACCCACAATGAAGTACGTCTGGAGTTGACCAAGGCCGATGCGGATTTGCTGTCGGATACCCTGAACGCAACGCTATGCACCTGGCTGACCGAGCTGAACTTTCCCGGCGCCAATCCGCCGCGTGTCCGGCGCGACTGTGGCGAGCCAGAAGATCTGAAGATGCGCGCCGACCGCGATGCCGCCATCGCTGGCATGGGTTTCAGGCCCACCTTGCAATACATCAACGAAACCTACGGCGAAGGCTGGCAGGAAGCGCCTCGTCCGCCTGCACCGCAACCTGGTGAAGCAGCGGCGCCACCTAGCCCGCTTGACGCGCCCGAGTTTGGCGAACACGACCCTGCCCAGTTCGCTGACCAGACCGCACTGGATACCGCCATCAATGCGCTCGACCTGCAGGCGCAGGCTGTCGCCGTGCTGGCGCCAGTGATCAAGGCAATCCAGACCGGCCGCGACGAAGCCGAGCTGCTCGGCCTGCTCGCCGAGGCGCTGCCCGGCGCTGACGAATCCACCTTGACGGAAAAGCTCACCCAACTCCTGTTTGCCGCCACGGTCTGGGGCAGGTTAAGCGCGGAGGCCGAGCGTGCTTGATACCAGACTGGCTGCCATCTTTGGCATGCCGCCCGAGCAAGCAATGGCCTATCTGCAAAACAAGGGCCACCTGCTCACCTGGGATTGGCATGAGGCGCTGGACGACGCTCACCAGCGTGCCTTCACCGTCGCCAAGGTCATGAATCTGGATGTGCTGCAGGACATCCGCAATGCGCTGGATTCCGCGCTAAGTGAAGGCCAAACCCTCAAGCAGTTTCAGGATGGTCTGGTGCCGACATTGCAAGCCAAGGGCTGGTGGGGAAAGCAGATCGTCGTCGATAGCGATGGCGAGGCCGAGGTGGTGCAGATGGGCAGCCCGCGACGTCTGAAGACCATCTACCAGACCAACCTGCAGAGCGCCTATATGGCCGGCCGCATGCAGTCGATGTTGGAGAGTACCGACACTCACCCCTGGTGGCGCTACGTTGCCGTGCTGGATGGTCGCACCCGCCCCAGTCACGCCGCCATGAACAACCGCGTCTATCGCTGGGACGATCCGATTTGGGAGTGGGCTTTCCCGCCCAATGGCTACAACTGCCGCTGCCGGGTCTCGCCGACCTCGGATGCCACGCTGAAGGCGCTCGGGCTTGAGCCAAGCAGCAGTGCCGATCAGGTCATATCCCTGGAACGCGAGCTACCTGCCAATAAGCGCACTGGCGAGGTCAAGATAGCCACGGTAAATGGCATTCGCATTGCTGGCCGAGACGGCAGGCCGATCACCTTTGCGCCCGATACCGGCTTCAATAGCTCGCCACTGCAATGGCGCAAGCCCTTCACCCCGCCGCCGCTCGATAGCCTGCCACAAACATTTCCACAGGGCATGCCACTGCCGGACCTGCCTGCGCCGACTGTGGTGCCAGCCAGTGCCTTGCTGCCGGATGGCTTGCCCCGCCAAGACTACGTCAGCGCGTTTCTCTCGGAATTTGGCACCAGCATCGGCCGGCCCGTGACCTTCTTTGATGTTAAGGGTGAGCCGTTGATGATCAATGAAGCCTTGTTCCAGAAGGCGGATGGTTCATGGAAAAGCGATAAGAATGGACGTGGCGCATGGCTGCCATTGTTGGCTCACGCGATCAAGGAACCCGATGAAATATGGCTGGCCTGGCAACAGGTAAAAAGTCAGCCATGGGTATTACGTCGGCGCTATATCAAGTTATTTGAGGTGGCAGGCAGTAACACGCCAGGGCTGGCGGTATTTGAAGAAGGCGGGGGTGGGTGGTCAGGTATTACCGTTTTCCAGATTGACGATGCAACCGTGAAACAGCTGGGCTTTGCCAGCGCACAAGACTACATCGACCGACAGCGAGGTACCTACCTGCTTTATCAGCGCCAGAAAAAGTAAAACCGACGCTCCTGCCCTGTCGTCGGCGCCCCGTGCGGGTATGGAGAATAGGGGGCAGCCTAGCCCTCACACGATGAGCGATTTGCAGTATAGGCCATTTCAGAAGGCTTTGATCTATGCCATCCCATATTGAAATCCACGTAAGCGACGAGCAGCTGCAAGCTGCCCTGGCTCGTCTGAAATCCACTTTCAGCGACATGACGCCCGTCATGCGATCCATTGCGGCCGAATTGCTCAGCCAGACAGAAATCAACTTTGCGCACCAGGGGCGGCCACGCTGGGTGCCGCTGGCCGCAAGTACCATCAAGCGTCGTACCAAGGCTGGGTCGTGGCCAGGCATGATGCTGCAAGTGTCCGGCCGTCTTGCCAGCAGTATCCAGACCCATGCAGATGCCAAAACAGCCAGTATCGGTAGCAATGTGGTGTATGCCGCTATTCAGCAGCTGGGTGGGCAGGCGGGTCGCGGACGCAACGTTCGTCTTCCACCTCGCCCTTTTCTTCCCGTAACACCAGACGGGCAACTTCTGCTAGTCGCCAGTGATGCCATCTTGGGCATCATTAAATCCAAGCTGACGTCTGCCTCGGGCTAGTTTAGAACCGCTTCACATTATCCCGCCTCGCGCGACGGCCGATTATGGCCGGCATGAACGCGAAACCACTCCACATCTTCAAAGCCGGTCGCCAGACCGCCATGTCAGGCCAGACGCTGCAGTTCAGCGAAGCCGATCTGGCTGCCAGCGCTGCTGCTTATGACCCGGCCCTGCATGAAGCGCCGATTGTGATCGGCCATCCGGCTGCGGATGCGCCCGCCTACGGCTGGGTTAAATCGCTGTCCGCCGACGCAAGCGGACTGCAGGCCGAGCCGACCCAGGTGGATGCGGCATTTGCCGAGCTGGTCGATGCTGGCCGCTACAAGAAAATCTCTGCCGCCTTCTATCCGCCCAATGCGCCGACCAATCCGGTGCCAGGCGTCTACTACTTGCGCCATGTCGGTTTCCTGGGTGCCCAGCCGCCTGCCGTCAAGGGTTTGAAGCAAGTCGAGTTCGGTGAATCGGACGACATGGTCGTATTCGCCGACTGGGACGACATAACCAACGCCCGCCTGTGGCGATCCCTGCGTGATTGGTTCATCGGCAAGTTCGGTCTGGAAGAGGCCGACAAGGTGATCGCAGCCTGGGACGTGTCCAGCCTTGAATCTGCCGCTGCTCAGCCTGATGCCAGCGACGAAAACACTCAGCCCACCTTTGCCGACCCCGCCACACCTACCCAACAGGAGCCAACCGTGACTCAGGAAGAAGCCGACGCCCTGCGCGCCGAAAACGAAGCACTCAAGCGGCAGTTTGCCGCCTCGAAAAAAGCTGCCCAGGCCGCCGAATTCGGTGAGTTCCTTGGCGGCCTGGTGAAAGACGGTCGCGTGCTCCCGGCCGAGATGCCAGGTTTGTTGGCCTTTATGCAAGCGCTGCCAGACGACGTGCTGGAGTTCGGTGAGGGTGACGAACGGGTCAGTCAGCCGCAAACCACCTTTATCAGGTCCTTCCTGTCGAATCTGCCGAGGCGCGTCGAGTTTGGCGAAGTGGCTGGCGGAAGAGCAGCTGAAGTAGACAACAGCCCGCAGCAAATTGCCGCGAAGGCCGCTGCCCTGCAGACGCGATTAAAGAGCGAAGGCTCCGATATCTCATTCGCGGAAGCGGTCCAGCGTATCAGCCAGCAGTCCTAAACGCTGCAGCCCAACAGGAGAAACCCATGAGCAATCCCTCATTCGTCAAAAACTACACCGCAGGCGGGGCCATCAATGCCTACCGCATCGTCAAGTTCAGCGCTGCCGAAACCGTTGTGCTGGGCGCCGCCGCCACCGACAACCTGATCGGCGTTTGCTCGGACGTTAGTCCGGCAGCGAATGAGCGCTGCGATGTGTACCTCGAAGGCATGGTTTACATCGAAGCGGGCGCCGCTGTGGCTCAAGGCGCACCAGTCACCGCTGATGCCGTGGGGCGCGGCGTCACTGCCGCTCCGGCTGCTGGTGCCAATAACCGCATTGTCGGATTTGCCATTGAGGCGGCAAGCGCTGCCGGCGATCTGTTCCGCGTCCTGCTCTCACCAGGCTACATGCAGGGCTAACCCACCTGCCTTGCCAATCCACCCCAGGAGACCTGCATGTCTACAACAGCCTTTCCCGTCAACCCGGAACTGTCGGCGATTGCCATCGGCTACAAGAACCGCGACGTCGATCTGATCGCCGACTTGGTCATGCCACGTATCTACAAGGGCGCCAAGAAGTTTGCCTACACCAAGTACAACCAAGCTGACGCTTACACCGTACCGGCTACCCGTGTCGGTCGCAAATCCGAGCCGACCATGGTCGATTTCGGAGGCACTCTGGTGCAAGCCGAGTGTGTCGATTGGGGCTTGGATGACATCGTGCCAAACGATGAAGTCGAAGCCTGGCAGGCGATGCCCAAGCCACCTGTCGGTGGCCCGGTCAGCCCGCTGGCAAAGTCCACCAGCCTGCTCACTGGCCTGATCCAGCTCGACCGCGAAATCCGCGTCGCCAATATCGTTTTCAATCCGACCACCTATCAAGCGGGTCTGCAAAGCACGCTTTCCGGTACCAGTCAGTGGTCAGACTATGCCAACAGCAACCCCTTGTCCGCGCTGCTGAATGCGCTGGATCAGCCGCTGTTCCGGCCCAACACCCTCGCCATCGGCCAGGCTGCCTGGACCGTGCTCCGGCAGCACCCAAAGCTAGTGCAGGCCATCTATGGCACCGCGCAGAACGGTGGCTCGATTGGCCGCCAGCAATTGGCTGATCTGCTCGAAATCAAGCAGGTGGTGGTCGGTGCTGGCTTTGTCAACACCGCCCGCCGTGGTCAAAACCCGACCATGAGCCGCGTATGGGGCAAGCATGCCTCGCTGCTCTACATCAGCCAGGACGCGGCCGACGCCGATCAGCCGACTTTCGGATTTACCGCCCAGTTTGGCGAACGCATTGCCGGCGACTTACCTGAGCCCAAGGTCGGCCTGCGTGGCGGCGTGCGCGTCCGGGTCGGCGAGTCGGTGCTGGAAGTGATCGCCGACAACTCGGTTGGCTTCCTCTTCCAAAACGTCGCCTAAACCAAGGAGAGAACTATGGCCACCACCAAACAAGCGTCTGCCACTGCAGACAAGACCAGCGCCGATGCAGGCAAAACCGTCACCGTGATTGCCTTGGTCGCCATCGAGCACGATGGGGAGCGCTACGAGGCCGGCGAGCAAATCGCCGACCTGACGGCCAAGCAAGCCAAGGCTTTGATCGACTTGGCTGCCGCCGAGGCTGCCTGAGCATGAACTACGCCACCCAGCAAGACTTGATCGACCGCTTCGGCGCCGATGAGCTGCTGCAGCTCACCGACCGCAACAACGTCGGCCAGATCGACGCGGTGGCGGTTAATCGTGCCCTGGGCGATGCCGACGCCGAGATCAATGGCTACTTGGCCGGTCGCTACACCCTGCCGCTGGCCACGGTGCCCGCCATCGTGCAGCGCGTGGCCTGTGACCTTGCCCTGTATCAGCTCTATGGCAATCGCGTCACTGATCCCGTGCGTCAGCGCTATGTCGACGCAGTCGGCTTGCTCAAAAGTATCGGAAGCGGATCGGTACAACTGGGTGTGGCAACCGGCCAGGCAGCGTCGGCTGATCCTTCTGGCGTCAGCGTGATCACGTCGGCGCGGGTGTTCGGCCATCAACAACTGGCGGACTTCTGATGCTGATCGACGCCATCAAAGACCAGCTGAAAACACGCTGCCCGCTGCTGAAGCACATTGGCGCGGCCGCTGACTTCGCCGCCGCTGACAAGCTGGCGAGGCATCAGTACCCGGCAGCTTTTGTGTTGCCGCTCGGAGAGCAGCCGCAACCCAGTTCAATGCCACCTGGAACCGTGCAAAAGCTCCTGGTGCATTTCGCGGTGGTGATTGCGATCAGCAATGTGCGCGACGCGGCTGGCGCGGCTGCCTTGGTCGACCTGAATGCAGTTCGCCCATCGGTGATGCAGGCGCTCTACGGCTGGCAGCCGGCTGGTGTTGCCGAGCCAATCAACTTCACTGGCGGCCAGCTGCAAGACCTTACCAATGGCGTGCTGTGGTGGCAGGACAGCTTCAGCACGGTTGTTTTCAACCGCTCGACTCATTAACCAATCAATCAACCAGGAGCACAGCAAATGGCACAGCAACAACGCAAATCGAGTTTTGTCGGCAAGGGCACCGTGTATCTGGCCTTGGTGGGCGTCGGCATCCTTGCCGACGTCGGCAACTGCTCCAAGCTGGATTTCACGATCAACGAAACCACCAAAGACCTGCCCGACTATCAGTCGGCTGGCGGTGGCTCAGCCGCGTACTACACCCGCGT
>NZ_JAYRLZ010000213.1:0-7663 GCF_041904975.1 Chitinimonas sp.
AGAAAGTCAGGCGGCCGCGGGACGCAATCCCGCCCTAAACATTCGCGCCGAAGGCGCATAAAACTAAGGCCGCAGTGAGGTATATCAGCCCTGCGCCAAAGTCTTCTGAATCATGTAAGTCGAGTTGAGCCTCTTGGTGGCCCAACGTAGGCATGCTCCAAACAAGGGGTCAGGATGAAGTGAAACGGAATCCAGGCCAGAGCAAGTCACTACGTGAGGAAGCCTGATCTTGCTGCCTTTGCGGGCGCTTGGCCCGCGCCCCGGATACCCCCTGCGGCTGCAACCAGGATACGAAGACCCACCTAGTTTTGCGGGTTACGCCTGCGGCTAACCCGCACTACCGCCACCATTGCAGGCACATAGCCTTGCGCACGGAGATCGTCCGGCAAAACGCGGCCCCCAGCACAAGGCCAACAGTACCTAATGGTGCCCAGTAGGCCTGGACGCCTTCAAGGCCGGGTGATCCGCCATCGGCTTGTCGAGGTAATAGCCCTGCACCATATCCACGCCAAACTCCACCAGCATCTTCAGCGTTTCCTCGTTTTCGACAAACTCGGCCACCGTCTGCTTGCCCATATCGCGGGCAATGGCGGCCATGCCTTTCACGAAGACCTGGCTGTCGTGATCATTGGGTAGATCGCGGATAAACAGGCCGTCGATCTTCAGCACATGGGCCTTGAGGTGCTTGAGATAGGCAAACGACGAGAAGCCGGCGCCGAAGTCGTCGAGGCAGACCGTGCAGCCGGTATTGCGCAGGGCCTCGATAAAGCGCTGCGCATCGCGCATATCGCTGACGGCGGCGGTTTCGGTCAGCTCTACCATCAGCCGGCGTGGCGGTACCTGATGCTGGCGCAACAACTCACCGATGTAATCCGGCAGGCTGGTCTCATCAAAGCTGCGGCCGGAAATATTGACTGCCAGTGGCGGCATATTCGGGTTGGCGGCCAGCATGCGCACGCTTTCCGCCACCACCCAGCGGTCGATATCGAGGATCTTGCCGCTTTTCTCGGCATGGGGAATGAAGTGGCCAGGCGGCACCAGCTGGCCGGGGTTGCTGGCGTCCTTCATCCGCACCAGCGCTTCCAGATGAGCCACAGTACGGGTATTGGCGTCGTAAATACCCTGGAAATGCAACAGGAAGCCGTCGTTTTCCAGCGCCTGCTGGATGCGCTCGTTCCAGGTCAGCCGGTTTACCATTTCACGCGAAGCATCGCGCTCGGCCTGGTACAGGCGCCAGGTCGCCTTGCCGGCTGCCTTGGCCTGGTACATGGCCGTGTCGGCATGGGCGATCAAGTCCTCGGCATTTTCCGCATGCAAGGGATAGAGGGCGACGCCGAGGCTGGACGACAAACGCAGATTCTGGCCATCGACCAGGAACTGGATGCCCGACACCGTGCTGATCACCCGCTGCGCCAGGATGCTCACCTCGGCCTCGCTGCAGCTGGGCACCAGAATGGCGAATTCGTCGCCGCCCAAGCGGGCAAAGAATTCATTGCGGCGCACCTGGCCGAAGGTGTCGTTCACATATTTGAATTCGTCGAGATCGAAATACAGGGCGGCCAGCGTCTCCTGCGCGCGCTCTGCCTCGGCCAGCATGCGCTCCAGCTGCTCCTGGAAGGCATGGCGGTTGTACAGGCCGGTCAAGGCATCGCGTTCGGCCAGGAACACCATGCGCTCGTTCAGGTAGTGCTCCTGGGTTACATCCTCATAGACCCACATGCGCCCGGTAAACAGGCCAGTCTCATCCTGCACCGTGTAGCAGTGCTGGGTAATGATGCGACCATCATTCATGGTCAGATCGCCCGGATAGACGTCGAATTCCGCCATCCGCTCACTGGCTTCGATATGGCCGGCCAGATCGTAATGCGCCGGCCGGTTCAGCGACATCTGCAACACCTGGCCGACCGGCTTGCCGATCAGCACCGAGCTGTTGTCGATCAGCCATAGCGACTTGAACGCCGGGTTATGAAACACCACGATATTGTCATTGTCGACAAACAGCACACCAAAGCGCATGGCCGACAGCAAGGCGGTCAGCCGCGTGCGCTCGGCCTCGCCACGCGCCAGATAGGTCTGGTTCAGCGCCTGAGATTGCTGCAGCTCATAAACGGCCCGCTTGAGCGCAAGGCGGTCTTCCTTGAACTGGCTGTTGTCGTAAATCGAGGCGCGGATACCACGGTACTCGCCTTCGCTGCCATAAATCGGCTGCCAGCTCATCGCCGCCCAGAAGGCCTTGCCATCGCGGCGCACTGCGCGGAATTCGAAGTCCTGCCCGGCCGTGCCGCCCAGCATCTGCTTGAGTGTGTCGCTAACGTTGCTGCGCTCTTCCAGCGCCGCCAGCGGCACCGGAAAGGCCTGCATCTCCATGCATTCCTTCACCGAATAACCGGTAAGCCGGCTCACCGAGGCATTGACCCACAGCAGCCCCCCCTGCGGGTCCAGCCACAGCTCGACGCCATAGGTGTAGTCGGCGATCGCGGCAAAGCGCTCTTCGCTATCGCGTAGCGCGGTCAGGCGGTCCTGTACCGCCTGGGCCATCTGGTTGAACCGTACCGCCAGCCGGCTGACCTCATCCTCGCCTTCGATGCTGATCAGGTCGGTACCGCCCTGGGCGGCGCTGCGCTCGGCCGCCTCCACCAGGCGATACAGGCGACGGGTGAGCCAATAGCCCAGCATGGCCATCAGGGTGACCGACAGCACCGCGCCGACCAGCACGATGGTGACGGTCTGCCAGATGATGCGGTTGGCCGAATCGCGCAGCAGCTCGGTGGACAGGCCAAAGCGCAGCTCGCCATAGCGCTGGCCGGCCAGCTCGATGGTCGTGCCGACATGTACCACCGGCGGAACATCGCGGCCATCGAGCTTGCCCAGGTCGTCGCGCGGCGGCAGCGGCGTGTCGGCATCCCAGCCGCGAGCTGCCACCACCTTACCGCGGCGATCGCTCAGCACCAGATAGTCAATGCCGTCGGCGGAGCGGATGCTTTCCAGCAATTCGGCCGCCGGCGCATAGTCGAGCGCCGCCATCGATGGCGCGAGCGAAGCATTGAGCAGGCGCGACAATTCGGCCACCCGCACTTCGGTGGCGCGCAATACCATGCCGGACCAGATGCGGCCCATATTGGCGAGCAGCACTGCCAGCACCAGCAGCTGCACCAGCAGGATGGCGGCGATCAGGCGGGCGCGCAGGCCGTGGAACAGGCTGAATGCCATCAGCGCTTCCGCAGGCTGGGCGCTGGCTGCATGCGGTATGCGACGAGCAGGCCACCAAACATTGACGTGTCTCCCGGGCGCTGGATGCCCTTTTTATCGTACGCTGCCAACCCGGCCCGGGCTGTGCGCCTGAAGGCCGTCTACTGCAAACAGCTTAGCAAACCGCTACAAGGCCTTGAGGAACACTTTGGAGCGGCGCTGCCAGTTGTACAGCGCCTTTTTGCGCATCGGCAGCGCATCGACCTCGGCCGGTGCAAAGCCGCGCTCGACAAACCAGTGCGCGGTGCGGGTAGTCAACACGAACAGCTGCTTGAGCCGCAAGCGCCGCGCTTCGCGCTCGACATGCTTGAGCAAGGCTTCGCCGCGCCCGCCATCGCGATAATCCGGATGCACGGCCAAGCCGGCCAGCTCGGCCATCTCGCTGCCCTCGAAGGTGTGCAGGGCCACGCTGCCGATGATCTTGCGATCATGCTCGAGCACGGCAAAGCGCTCGATTTCGCGCTCCAGCAGCTCGCGGTTGCGCTTGACCAGCACGCCATCCGCTTCCAAGGGCTCGATCAGCGCCAGAATGCCGCCGACATCGTCGATGGTGGCGCGCCGCAGTGTTTCCAGCGGCTCGCGCGAGATCATGGTGCCGATACCTTCGTGGGTAAACAGTTCGGTCAGCAGCCCGCCATCGAGGTGGCGCGAAATCAAGTGGGCGCGGCCCACGCCATGGCGCACTGCGCGAATGCAGTTGGGCAGGTAGAAGTCGATATCGTCGCGCACCTTGCCCGCCTCATCGACAAAGGCCTCGGCTTCGGCCGCCGTCAACTCATTGAGCAACTGGCCGTCTTCATCGATCACGCCGGGCTGGTCGAGCAGGAAGATCAGCTTGTCCGCCGCCAGGGCTACGGCTGCCGAAGTAGCAACATCTTCCAGCGTGAGGTTGAATACTTCGCCGGTGGGCGAGTAGCCGAGCGGAGACAGCAGCAAGGTCTCGCCGAATTCCAGGCGATTGCGCATGGCCGCCACATCGACCTTGCGCACCTCGCCACTGGCCTGCATATCGACACCATCGTGCACGCCCATCGGCTGGGCGGTGATGAAATTGCCGCCGGCCACCCGGATATCGGCATTGGCCATCGGCGAATTGGCCAGGCCCATCGACAGCGCCGACTCGATCTCGAAGCGCACCTGGCCGATTGCCTGCAATACCGGCGCAATGGCATCGCGCTCGGTCACCCGCACGCCGCGCTCGAAGCGGCTGTCGTAGCCGGCCTCTTCCAGCCGGGCATTGATCTGCGGCCGCGCGCCATGCACCAGCACCAGCCGTACACCGAGGCTCACCAGGGTATTGAGGTCATGCGCCAGCGATACCATGCGCTCATCGCGCACCAGATCGCCACCGAAGGCAACAACAAAGGTACGCCCGCGAAACGCGTGAATATATGGTGCCGCCTGGCGAAACCAGTAGACGAATTCGATTGATCCAATTTCGGGCATAGTGTTGAGCCTTGCGAAAGACAGCGAAGGTTAGCAGAAACGCTCGCCTAAGCCCCCCGGATTGCCGCCTGGCCGGCAGCGGCCCGCTGCTGACGCCAGTCGATAAAGGCCTGCACCGGCAAGGGCTTGCTGTAGAAATAGCCCTGGATCAGATCGCAATCCATGCTGCGCAAGACGTCGACAATGGCTTGCGTTTCCACCCCTTCGGCCACCACTTTCAAACCAAGGCGATGCCCCAGCTCGATGGTGGAGCGAACGATCATTGCATCGCTCTGGTTGTGGTCCAGCTCCAGTACAAAGGCGCGATCGATCTTCAATTCGGTAATCGGCAGCTGGCGCAGATAGGCCAGTGATGAGAAGCCGGTGCCATAGTCGTCGATGGCCAGGCCAACCCCAAGGCCGCGCAGCTGCTTGAGTATGCCCAGCGCATGGCTGGGGTCCTCCATAAATCCGCTCTCGGTGATTTCCAGGCATAGCAGGGCCGGTGGCAAGCCGGCACGCGCCAGGCCGTCGGCCACAAAGGCCACCAGGCTTGGGTCGAGCAGATCGCGGGTGGATAGATTCACCGATACCTTGACCGGTGCACCGGCCTTCGCCCAGCGGCCCGCCTCGTCCATCACATGGCGCAATACCCAACGCGTGACTTCGCTGATATATCCGGTCTGCTCGGCAAAGGGAATAAAGTCGCCTGGCGGCACAAAACCACGCTCTGGATGAATCCAGCGAACTAGCGCTTCCGCCTCATTCGCTTCGCCAGTGTGCAGGCTGACTTTGGGCTGGTAGTACACGGTCAGCTCGTTGCGCTCGACCGCCAGTTGCAAATCGCCCAGCAGGGACAAATGCTCCTGCCGGAAGGTGCGATACGATGGATCGTAAATCGCCTGGCGCTCACCGCCGCGCTTGGCGCGGTACATGGCCAGATCGGCGCAGCGCAGCAGGTCGATGGCATCGCTGCCGTGCTCGGGGTAGCTGGCAGCACCGATGCTGGCGCGCAGATCCAGCGGCCGACCATCCAGCTCGAAACGCCGATCAAACACGGTATGGATGCGACTGATGGTATGCAAGGCCTCGGTGCTGGGTATGCCGGGCAGCAGCAGCGCGTACTCATCCCCGGATAGCCGCGCCACTACGTCATGGTCGCGCACCGCCTCAGCTAGGCGTGCTGCCACTTCCACCAGTACCCGGTCACCAGTGGGATGGCCCAGGGTATCGTTGATTTGCTGGAAGCGGTCGAGGTCGATCAGCAAGACGGTCAATGCGCCACTCTGACCGGTTTCCTCTATCGCCCGGGCCAGGAGCTGGTTGAAACGCACGCGATTGGGCAGGCCGGTCAGCACATCCTGATAAGCGAGCTTGGTGATTTCCGCCTCGCGCTCGGCGATCGCATTCTGCATATGAGACAGGCTGCCGGCCAGCCGGCCGATTTCGCTGCTGTCGCGGATATCGATGCTCTGGCGGTAGTCGCCCTGCTCGATATGGCCCGCCACCCGGGCCAAGGCGCGCAAGGGCCCGGTGATGCGCCGGGCAATACGCATGCCAGCCAACAGACAGATGGTCAGCGCCACGCCGGCCAGGGCGATCAGGGTGCCCTGCAGTTTGTAAAACGGAGCCAAGGACTGGTCGATCGACTGCGCCAGCAGCGCGTACACCGGCTCGCTGGCCGTGCCACCCAAGGGGGTGAGCAGCGTGGCAAACGCCTCGTCGCCCAGCACGATGCGACCGGGTTTGTCGGCTCCTGGCTGCAGCTGCGCCGGCAGCAGACTGCGCTGCAGCGGCCGCAGCGTGGAGGCGAACATCGCCCAGCTGCCCTGCCGCCAACCGAGCAAGGAAACCTGCAAGCCCGACAGCTCACGCAATTCCTTGGCGCTACGGTCATCAATGACAAAGCCGATGGTCACCCAGGCAATCACCACCGGCGCCTTTACCGGCACCACCACCAGCTGGTAGAGCTGGCCATCCACCCACTGGATGGCGCTTGCGCCGCCCATCTCGCTGGCCTTGTTGAGCAAAGAGGCAAACGGGTAGGTGCGGCCCTCGCGCTCGGGGTGCTGGGTATCGGCCTGGATGCGGTTATCGAGCCCGGACACCATCAACAGCTGGGCATGGATGCGATTGCCCTGGTTCTGCAGGGCCGAGCGCAAGGTGTCGCGATCATTGAGGGCAATGGTCTGCTTGAAGCCGAAGTCCAGCGCCAGCACGCTGGCAGCCTGGCGCAGCTGCTCGCCACGGGTTTCCAGCAGTCGGTGAAACACGCGCTCACCGGTCTTCAATTCGGCGGCCGACGTATTTTGGGAAATCTGCAGATTGGCGGCACTGACCAAGGCAAAGGTCAGCACCAGCACGCCGGCCAGCAGGCTGACAAAAAACACCACAATGCGGAATGCCAGGCTGGGGCTGCGAAATCTATCGACCAGTGCGCGAATCAATATCGGCCACCTTTTCTATCAAGCGGGGTACGCGGCGCCTGCGGCGGTGGTGTCAGCTTCAGCTGGAAGGCCAGGTGCATGTCGCCCGCCAGTTTGATTTTTTGCGCGGCGGCTTCACCGCTCTGATACGGGTGCCATACCTTGACCTCGTAGTCGCCAGCCGGTAGCTCGTCGATTTTCACCTGCCCATGGCTATCGCTCTTGCCGAAGTAGGGGGTATCCACCACCAAGGCATAGGCCAGCATCCAGTCATGGATATTGCAGCCCAGCACCACTACGCCTGCCTTGTCGAACACCACCGGCTTGGCCTCGCTGCCGGAGTAGAGCGGCCGGTCAAACGCATTGCCGCTGGAGAACGAGTAAATATGGTGGCGGATATTGTCCTTGTTGGGAAAACGCACGGTCGTGCCGGTCTGTACCACCGTCACCAGGGGCGTGAATTCCTTGTTCACCTGGTCGATCGCCACCGTCTGCTTGCTTTTGCCGACCTTGAGCGCCGCTGTCTCGACATACACCACGGCATCATTGACCGGCTTGCCGGC
>NZ_JAYRLZ010000002.1:0-49148 GCF_041904975.1 Chitinimonas sp.
GTGATGCATCACGGGCCATTTTCAACGCTGCAATTGCCCGAAAGGGCGGCCCTGCCTAAAAGCCGCTCAGTACGATCTTGCCGCGCGACTGGCCGCTTTCCAGCAAGGCATGGGCGCGGCGCAAATTGGCGGCATTGATGGTGCCGAAATTGGCATTCACGGTGCTGCGCAATTTGCTGGCGTCGGCCAGCTCCGCCACCCGCGCCAGCAGCCGGCCTTGCTCGGCCATATCGCTGGTCTGGAACAGGCTGCGGGTGAACATCAGCTCCCAGTGCAGCGACAGGCTTTTGGCCTTCATCTTCATGATGTCGAGCGTGGCAAAGTCATCAATCAGCGCCAGTTTGCCTTGCGGCGCCAGGCTGTCGATCAGCTGGTCAAAATGCTGCGCGGTATGGGTGAGCGATGCGGCCAGCTGCACATTGGCAATGCCTGCGGCTTGCAGCTGTGGCACGAACGGCTCGTGATGGTTGATCACATGATGGGCGCCGAGCGATTTGACCCAATCACTGCTTTCCGGGCGCGAGGTGGTAGCCACCACGGTGAGCCGGGTCAGGGTGCGCGCCAGCTGGATCAGGATGGAGCCGACACCGCCCGCAGCCCCGGTAATCAACAGGGTTTGACCGGCGCCACCCCCTTCGCCGATGCCGAAGCGGCTGAACAGGATTTCCCAGGCGGTAATGCTGGTCAGCGGCAGGGCGGCGGCCTGTGCATCATCCAGCTCTTGCGGTGCATGGCTGGCGATGCGCGCGTCGACCAGCTGGAATTGCGCATTGCTGCCCGGGCGGTTGATGGCGCCGGCGTACCAGACCCGATCACCGATGGCAAAGCCGGTGACGGACTTACCCAGTGCATCCACCACACCCACTGCATCCCAGCCGAGGATTTCAGCCTGGCCCGCCTGCGGTTGGCGGCTATTGCGGATCTTGGTATCCACCGGGTTGACCGATACCGCAGCTACTTTCACGCGCAGATCATGCGGGCCGGGCTCCGGCATGGGCAATTCGAGATCCAGCAGGGCGTCGTCGCGGTTAATGCTGCCGGCGTGGTGATAGGCGATGGCTTTCATGTCGTGTCCTTTGTTCAAGTCGGTAGGGCAATATTGACTTAATCTGTTTCAAAGAAAAATATGCGAAATATTGAATAACTTTCCGCAAAACCATGAAAATAACCCGGCTGGATGATTTGCAAGTGTTTGTCGCCGCCTGCGATGGCGGCAGCTTTTCGATTGCCGCGCGGCGGCTGGATATCAGCCCGGCGCTGGCCAGTGCAGCGATCAAGCGGCTGGAAGACAGCCTGGGGCTGAGGCTGTTCGAGCGTACCACCCGGCGCTTACGCCTTAGCGATGCGGGTGAGCGATTGCTACCCCATGCCCGCAGTGCGCTGGCCAGCCTTGAACAGGGCGAGGCGGCACTGCTGACTGATGGAAGCCGCCTCAGCAGCCCATTGCGCTTGACCATGCCGTCTGACCTGGGGCGCAACCATTTGCTGGGCTGGCTGGAGCGCTATTTGCAGGATCAGCCCGAACTCAGGCTGGAATTGCATGTGAGTGACCGGGTGGCCGATCTGTACCAGCAACCGATTGATATGGCGATCCGCTATGGGCGGCCCGATGATTCGTCCTTGATCGCTTTGCCGCTGGCTGCCGACAACCGCCGCGTGCTGTGTGCGACGCCCGACTATCTGGCCCGGCGGGGCGAGCCGACCAGCCTGACAGAGCTGAGCCAGCATGACTGCCTGTGCTTTATGTTCGGCGATACGGTGAATGATCGTTGGTCGTTCGGTCCGAGTAATGCGCGGCAACTTTTTCGCGCCCAGGGCCGCCGCGTCGCCGATGATGCCGAGGTGGTGCACCGCTGGCTGCTGGACGGGCAGGGGATTGCCTACAAATCCGAGCTGGATGTGGCTGAAGATCTGCACAGCGGCAGGCTGCGGCGCCTGTTGCCGCAGCTGCAGGGCGAGAGCGTGCCGCTGATGCTGCTGGTAATCAACCGCAATCATCTGAATGAGGCAGTACGCCAGCTGGCAGCGGCGCTTACGCAGCAATGCGCCGCCCTGACCGCACTGGCGCGGGCAGTCGGCTAGTGGCCTCCATGGATCAGGCCGATGCGGTGAGATCGGTGTCGATTGGCTGACGGGGGCAAGAGCTGCCGCAAGGCGTCCCCTGCCAGCTCACTATCAGGCAAGCTGCCTTGGCAGCCTGCCCTGTGACGGATTACTTCAGCGCGCCTTGTTTCTTGAGCAGGGCGCCCATCAAGCCCTTGGGGGCCGGCTTGGGTGCGTCGGCGCTGGAGGCTTTGCCAAAGCGGGCCTTGGCAGATTCGCCAACCAGGTCGCGGGCCAATTTGCGTTCGGCCATTTTTTCGAGGTCAGTACGTTTCAAGGTCATGGTGGTTATCGCTTAGTGATGGCGTCCGGTAGGACGACGACCAACCGTGATGCTGCTACGGCTTTGATGGTTGCCGGCTTGTGATACCGGCTGGCGTGCCTGTGGCTTTTGCTGACGACCTTCGCCACTGCCGGCTGGCTGGCGGCGATCGCTATTGCCACCTTGCCGGCCACGTCCTTGGCCCTGGCGCGGGCCGGAAGAGCGCTGCTGGATCGGTTCGGGCTTGGCATGCGGATCGGGCTCGAAACCGGGCACGATCTCCTTGGGCAGCTCGCGCTTGATCAGGCGTTCGATATCGGCCAGCAGCTTCTTTTCATCGACACAGACCAGCGATACCGCCTCGCCTTCGGCGCCAGCACGGCCGGTACGGCCGATGCGGTGCACATAGTCTTCCGGCACATTGGGCAGCTCGTAATTCACTACATGCGGCAACTGGTCGATATCGATACCGCGCGCGGCAATATCGGTGGCGACTAGCACCTGCAGGCTGCCATCCTTGAATTCGCTAAGCGCACGGGTACGCGCACCCTGGCTCTTGTTGCCATGAATGGCCATGGCGCTGATGCCATCCTTCAGTAACTGCTCGGCCAGGCGATTGGCACCATGCTTGGTGCGGGTGAATACCAGTACCTGGAACCAGTTGTGTTCCTGGATCAGGTGGGCCAGCAATTGGCGTTTTTTGTCGCGATCAACCGGATGCACCTTCTGGGCAATGGTGTCGGCGGTGGCATTGCGGCGCGCCACTTCGATCAGCTCAGGGGACTTGAGCAGGCCATCGGCCAGCGCCTTGATCTCATCGGAGAAGGTGGCCGAAAACAGCAGGTTCTGGCGGCTCGAAGGCAGCAGGGTGAGGATGCGCTTGATGTCGCGGATAAAGCCCATATCCAGCATGCGGTCGGCTTCATCCAGCACCAGGATCTCGATCTGCGACAGATCGAGCGTGCCTTGCTGCACATGGTCGAGCAGCCGGCCCGGCGTGGCGACCAGGATGTCGACACGGCTACGCAGCTGCTTGATTTGCGGATTGATGCTGACGCCGCCAAACATGGTCATCGAGGTCAGCTTCAGATACTTGCCATAGTTGCGAACCGATTCTTCCACCTGGGCTGCCAGCTCGCGGGTAGGGGTGAGGATCAGAGCACGGATCGGCGGACGGCCGCTGGATGGGCCCTTGGTTTCGCGATTGGCCAGCCGATGAAGGATGGGCAGGGTAAAGCCTGCGGTCTTGCCGGTGCCGGTCTGGGCGCCGGCGAGCAGGTCGCGGCCGGTCAATACGGCGGGAATGGCTTGGGTCTGGATCGGGGTGGGTTCGGTATAACCGAGCTCAGTCACGGCGCGAACGATATCGTCGGCCAGGCCGAGGGCAGCAAAAGACATGGAGAACTCCGAAGGACATCAACCTTGCCCGCTTGGGCGCCAGTCTTCGGTAGATGGAATATTCTGGGTTTGACGCTGAAAAGCGAACGGGTGCGAAGACTGGAGCGCACCCGGAAGACGCAATTGTAACAGGATGTCGCTCTTTTGTACTTTCTTGCACTGCAGCAATGCTGTAAAATCAATCTGTTATCTTGAAAAAAGGTAGCAAAAGTGCGGCGCCATCCGGGCGCTGTGGGCCGGAGCAGGCGAGGATTCGATTGGCTGAATGCCTGTGGCCGGTGGTTGTCGTTCAAATAAGGCAAGGGTTGCAACCGCCCGCGTACAGCTAAACGGTTCTGTGATTGGCAGACGCCGTGATGCCGAAAGTGAAAGGAGCGTTCATTATGGGTTGGCTCGTCTACCTGTTCCGACGTTAAGCCCTCCGGGGCCGTGTGGCGCGTGATGTCCGCCGCCAACACGTAGTCGCATTCCGGCGCTTGCCGGGTTCCGACAAAAAAGCCGCGACGGCATGGCCGCGCGGCTTTTCTTTTAAGCAGCGGGCGACACTGCAAGCGTCGCCCCAGCCAGATCAACCCTGGCGCTGTGCCGCTTCCACCACTGCCAGTGCCGTCATATTGACGATACGGCGCACCGAGGCGGTCGGGGTGAGGATATGCACCGGCTTGGCCACGCCCAGCAGCATCGGACCGATGGTGACACCGTCGGCAGCGCTGACCTTGAGCAGGTTGAAGGCGATATTAGCGGCGTCCAGCGTTGGCATGACCAGAAGATTCGCATCACCCTTCAGTGTCGAATCCGGCATCACCATATCGCGGATTGCGCCACTCAAGGCGGCATCACCATGCATTTCCCCGTCCACTTCCAGCTCGGGGGCAGTGCGCTGCAAGATGGCCAGCACTTCGCGCATCTTGATCGAGGTTGGCGAATCCACCGAGCCGAAGCTCGAATGCGATAGCAGGGCCACCTTGGGGACGATACCGAAATTGCGCACGGTATTGGCGGCCATCAGGGTGATCTCGGCCAGCTGCTCGGCGGTCGGGTTCTGGTTCACATAGGTGTCGGTGATGAAGATATTGCCGCGCGGCAACATCAAGGCATTCATCGCGCCATAGGTGGTACTGCCTTCGCTGTGGCCGATCACCTGGCAGACAAAATCGAGATGCTGCTGGTAGTGGCCATAGGTACCGCAGATCATCGCGTCGGCTTCACCGCGACGCATGGCCAGGGCGCCGATCAGGGTGGTCTTGCGGCGCACTTCGCGCTTGGCGAATTCCTCGCTGACGCCACGGCGCTTCATGATCTGGTGATACTCGCTCCAGTACTCGCGATAGCGTGGGTCGTTCTCGTTATTGACCAGCTCGAAATCGATGCCGGGGCGGATGCGCAGGCCGAGCTTCTCGATGCGCATATCGATGACATTGGGGCGGCCGATCAGGATAGGGCGGGCCAGGTCCTGGTCGACCACTTCCTGCACCGCGTGCAGCACACGCTGATCTTCGCCCTCGGCATAGATCACCCGTTGTTTGGCGCGCTTGGCGGCCGAGAACACCGGCTTCATGAACAGGTTGGACTTGTAGACGAACTGCATCAGCGATTCGACATAGGCGCCCAGGTCAGCAATCGGCCGGGTGGCCACGCCGGAATCCATGGCTGCCTTGGCCACCGCCGGGGCGATCTTCACGATCAGGCGCGGGTCGAACGGCTTGGGGATGATGTAGTCCGGGCCAAAGGTCAGCGACTGGCCGCTATAGGCATCGGCTACCACATCGTTCTGCTCGGCCATCGCCAGATCGGCAATAGCGCGTACGCAGGCGAGCTTCATTTCATCGTTGATGGTGGTGGCACCGACATCGAGCGCACCACGGAAGATGAACGGGAAGCACAGGACATTGTTGACCTGGTTCGGATAGTCGGAGCGGCCGGTGCAGATAATGGCGTCCGGGCGCGCTTCCTTGGCCAAGGGCGGCAGGATTTCCGGCTCGGGGTTGGCCAGCGCCAGAATCAGCGGGTGCGGGCCCATGCTCTTCACCATCTCGGGCGACACCAGCTTGGGGCCGGACAGGCCGAGGAAGATGTCGGCGCCGACCATCGCGTCTTTCAGCGTCCGGTGCGGCGTTTCGACCGCATAGCGCTTTTTCGACTCATCGAGCTTGTCCCAGTCTTCGCGGGCGGTATGCACCACGCCTTTGGAATCGCAAGCAATGATGTTTTCGGGCTTGAGGCCGAGCTGCACCAAGAGGTTGAGGCAGGCAATGGCGGCAGCGCCGGCGCCCGACACCACCAGGCGCACCTTGGCGATGTCCTTGTCGACAATGCGCAGGCCGTTGAGCACCGCCGAAGCGGTAATGATGGCGGTGCCGTGCTGGTCGTCATGGAAAACCGGAATGCCCATGCGCTCGCGGCATTTTTGCTCGACGTAGAAACACTCGGGCGCCTTGATGTCTTCCAGATTGATGCCGCCAAAGGTCGGCTCCAGCGCGCAGATGATATCGACCAGCTTGTCCGGGTCGTTCTCGTTCACTTCGATATCGAATACATCGATACCGGCGAATTTCTTGAACAATACCCCCTTGCCTTCCATCACCGGCTTGCCGGCCAGGGCGCCGATATTGCCAAGGCCCAGCACCGCCGTGCCATTGGAAATCACCGCAACCAGATTGCCACGGGCGGTGTATTTGTAGGCATTCAGCGGGTCTTCAACGATGGCGTCGCAGGCGGCGGCGACGCCGGGAGAATAAGCGAGGGCGAGATCGCGTTGGCTGGAAAGGGGCTTGGTCGGGGCTACCTGGATTTTGCCAGGCTTGGGAAACTGGTGATATTCGAGCGCGCTTTTGCGCAGTTCTTCATCCATCTTGGGCTCCAACATTGTCTTTTTTGATCGGTCGGGCCCGATTATATGCCGGCCGCCCCCCGAGAGCACTGTGGAAAGCCGCAGCTAGGCGCGATGCAGCAAGATTGCGTCGCGCCTGGCTGCGCTTATTTGCGGTAACGGCGGTCCGGATTACTTGCTGGACCACACCACGAAGGTCAAGGCGGCGCCGCTTTCCCAGTAGTTGCCGGCATCAATCAGGGCCTTCGTGCCGTGGAGGCGGGCGGCCCGCTGCCGGTGATAGCGCTCGATAAAGTCGCTTGCAGCGGGGTCGTGCAGGGCGCTTACCCAGGCGCGCACCTGGCTTTCCCATAGCGAGCCGCGTGCTTTGCCCCAGCAATCCAGCGTTTCGTTCAAGTTGGCTTGCGCCTCTTCGCCGCGATAGGGCGGCAACAGGCAGCTGGCCTTGTCCGACAGACAGCTGCGGATGTCGCCAAAGCCGGCCTGTTGCATCAGCCTTGCCAGCTGATCGCCCAATGACAAAGTCCCTTCCCCGGCCGCCTGCTTGCCTTGCTCGCATAGCAAGGCATAGCGAAAGGCGTCGCAGCGCTCCTCGATCGACCAGTCGGCATTCAAAGCATTGCGGATGGCGGTCTGCGCCAGATTGCACGGCTCCACGCACACCACCATCCCGCCGGGGCGCACCACCCGGCGCATTTCGCGCAAGGCGGCGAGCGGATCGGGCAAGTGCATCAATACGGTTTGGCAGCTGACCAGATCAAACGCATTGTCGTCAAACGGGAGCTGCTGGGCGTCGCCATGCGCGAAACGCACGCTGGCGCCGATTTGGCCGAAGGCTGCGCGTATCGGCTCGCTGCCTGCAGCCCATTTCGGGTCGCGGTCGTAGGCCGTGATCTGCGCATGCGGTGCCATACGCGGTGCCAATTGCCGGCTCCAGTGACACTGGCCGCAACCGATATCGAGCAGGCTTTGGTATTGCGAAAGTTGCCAGCGTTGCGCCAGCAAATCGAGAAAATCGGCGTTCCACCAGTAGTCGCGCTGGGCGCCGAAGAATTCTTCCGAGTGGGCGAGAGTAGCAATTGGCGCGGTTGCGCCTTCAGATGTGCGAAGTTCCATGATGTATCCATTCGATCAAAGCGTAACGATGCACGCCGCAGGCGGCGTGAACGGGTTTTCGTAACGGTGTGATCGGGATTTACATCGGAGAGCGCTCGAATAAGGCCTTGCAAACGGCGGATGTTAAGCATCAGCACACCGCCTGGCAAGTGCCGGGCATTCGCTCTGTCGAGACAGCCTCGGGTGCAAAGAACGAGAGATCAAGGCCGTGCAAGGCGTGCCGGGTATGACCCGGCGCTATTTATTCAGGTTGATCGGCCGACAACGCACGCTTGAGATCGTCCGGTACATTGAACAGCACGATGGTGTCATTGCTACGGTTGTAGATCACATCACCGGAGCGCAGGCTACTGCGGTTGAACTCCAGTTTCCAGTTCGGCCCTGCCGCCTTGAAGCGCAGCAGTGGCCGGATGGCGCGGCGATCGGGAATGCAGCCATCCGACAGACCCAGCGTTTCGTCCTGCAAGGCCGAGCGCAGGGCTTCTGGCGCTGCTGGGCTTAGCTCCTTCACCACCGTATCCACACTCCACGGCAGATCATGCTCCCCGAGGTCATCCAGATAGCGATGGGCGTTTTCGAAAAGCTCGTTACGGGCATCCGGCGCCAGCTGTTCGCGCTCGGCAAACTGGGCTATGCCCTTGATCAGCTTCTGGGTTTCCTTCAAGGCCGCCACTACGTCGTTACAGCCGAGGAACAGCTTGAAGTAATCGGCGACTTCGGTGCGCCCCTTCAGAAAGCTGATATAGCGGCCGCTATCACTTTGCCAGGCCGCCAGATCGATGCGGCCAGCGACGCGCAGATTGGCCAGATCGAGATAGGGGCTGGCCACCATCTCCAATTCGCCATTCAAGGCAGTGCCTTGTGCCTCGGCGATGATGGCAACCAACAGGCTGTCGGATGCTGCGCTGTGCCGTTGCCGGGCGAACAGCACATAGCCGCCTCCGGCCAGGGCTTCGGACTGCACCCGGCTTAGCAGCTGTTCCATCATCTGCTGGCTAAGGGCGGTGAAGTCGAGTGTGCCGTCAACCACATGCTGGCGCAAAAGGCGCGGCAAGGGGAACGCCTGCTCATCCTCTTCGAACTTGCCATAGCCCTTGCTGCTGCGTGCGGCATACAGATCGGCCAATTGCTCGACCAGCGCATTGCTGAGCGGCGAGGGCGCGATATCGCGCTGGCGCAGCTCGATCGAGGCGGGGCCATGCGGCATCTTGCACAGTTTGTGGATGATCAGCTGGATGGTGGTGTCGGGATTCATGGCGCAGGCTAGTCAGTAGGCATTCAAAACATAACGGCGGCCACAGGGCCGCCGTTGCTTGCCGGGAGCGGAGCAAGCGTTTCTACATATTCGGATAGTTCGGCCCGCCGCCACCTTCCGGCACTACCCAGTTGATATTCTGGGTCGGGTCCTTGATATCGCAGGTTTTGCAATGCACGCAGTTCTGCGCATTGATCTGCAGCCGCGGCTGGCTTTCTTCCAGCCCGACATATTCATAGACGCCAGCTGGGCAAAAACGCTGTTCCGGGCCGGCATAGCGCGTCCAGTTCACCGCCACCGGCACACTGCTGTCCTTGAGGGTCAGATGGCTGGGCTGGTCTTCTTCGTGATTGGTGTTGGAGATGAATACCGAGCTGAGCTTGTCGAAGCTGATCTTGCCATCGGGCTTGGGGTAGCTGATCGGCGTGCATTCATCGGCCGGGCGCAGGGCCTCATGGTCGGCCGTGCCATGGCGGAAGGTCCAGGGCAGGCGGATGCCGAGCGAATGGCACCACATATCGAAGCCGCCATAGACCGTGCCGCCCCACATGCCGAACTTGCTCAGCGCCGGCTTGACATTGCGCACCGCGTCGAGATCGTCCCACACCCAGGAATTGCTGAGTTTTTGCTCATAGGCCACCAGCTCTTCATGGGTATTGGCACCACCGGCCAGGGCGTCGAAGGCCGCCTCGGCCGCCAGCATGCCGCTCTTCATGGCGTTGTGGCTGCCCTTGATGCGCGGCACATTGACAAAGCCGGCCGAGCAGCCGATCAAGGCGCCGCCCGGGAACACCAGCTTGGGAATCGACTGGATGCCGCCTTCATTGATGGCGCGAGCGCCATAAGCGACGCGCTTGCCGCCTTCAAAGAACCCGGCAATGGCCGGATGAGTCTTGAAGCGCTGGAACTCGTCGTAGGGGCTCAGATGCGGGTTTTCATAGTTCAGGTGCACGACGAAGCCGACCACTACCTGATTGTCGTCGAGGTGATACAGGAAGGATCCACCGCCGGCATTGCTGTTCAAGGGCCAGCCTTGCGAGTGCATGACGAGGCCTGGCTGATGCTTTTTCGGATCGACCTTCCACAATTCCTTGATGCCGATGCCGAATTTCTGCGGATCGGCATGGCGGCGCAGATCAAAGCGGGCCTGGATTTCCTTGGCCAGCGAGCCGCGCACCCCTTCGGCGATCAGGGTGTATTTGGCATGCAATTCCATGCCGCGTGCGTATTCGGGCTTGTGGCTGCCGTCCTTGGCAATGCCCATATCGCCGGTGGCCACGCCCTTGACCGAGCCATCGCCATGGTAGAGCACTTCGGCGGCGGCAAAGCCGGGGTAAATCTCCACACCGAGCGCCTCGGCCTGTTGCGCCAACCAGCGGCACACATTGCCCAGACTGACGATATAGTTGCCGTGGTTGTTCATCAGCGGCGGCAGCAGGAAGTTGGGAATGCGATAGCTTTCGTCTTCTTCCAGGATCAGGAAGCGATCTTCCGTCACCGGCACATTGAGCGGTGCGCCGCGTTCCTTCCAGTCCGGGAACAGCTCATTCATGGCGATCGGGTCGATCACGGCGCCAGACAGGATATGGGCGCCCACTTCCGAGCCTTTTTCCAGTACGCAGACGCTGACGTCGCTGCCTTTTTCTGCCGCCAGTTGCTTGAGCCGGATCGCGGCGGAGAGTCCGGCTGGGCCGGCGCCGACGATCACAACATCGTATTCCATGAATTCGCGTTCCACGCTGCTTCCTCGCTGTGGTGACAGGCGCTTGACTGCGCCCCGATACGTAAAGTCCCTAATGATGAAGGACAGGTGGGGCAGGCGTCAAAGCGCAGCAAGCGTATCAAGCAGCACAGGCCACCGAAAATGCGTCGGAGAATCAGCCGGGTATCTGCGCACTGCTACAGCAATGACTGGTTTGATTGCGCTCAGCGGTGCGGCCTTGTGCCGGGGCCAGGAAGTGCGTGTGCGACACGTCAAGGTAGAGCCTAGCCGTCCGGCTCGAATGCCGATGGCGGGATCGGCGGCACGTCCGCCAGCACCAGTTGATCGCGTCCGGACTGTTTGGCGCTGTACATGGCAGCGTCGGCGCGCGCCAGCAGGCGCTCGAACGATTCGCCCGCCTGGGCCTGTGCTACGCCCATGCTGAAGCTCAATTCGATGTCGCTGGCGATGGATGCGGGGCGCAGCAGCTGGAATTCGCTGCGTAGTCGCTCGAATACGCGATGCAGCTCATCTTGCTTGGCCGACGGCATCACCAGCAGCCATTCTTCGCCACCGAGGCGCCCAAGGCGGTCGCCGCGGCGCAATTCGCCTTGCGAGGCCTGGGCAAAGGCCTTCAAGGCGGCGTCGCCTGCCTCATGGCCACAGCGATCATTGATCGCTTTGAAATTGTCCAGATCGATCACCGCCAGCGAAAAATCGCTGCCTACCGAGCGGCAGGCTTCGAGCTGGCGCTGTGCATAGGCGATGATATGGCGCCGATTCGGGGCGCCAGTCAGTTCGTCCAGCATGGCAAGGTCGGCATAGCGCCGCTTTTGCCGCACCTGATACACCAGCAAGAAGGCGACTGCGCTGAGCATGGCCAGGCTGCTGGCAAGCCCGATCAATAGCAGCCAGTGACCATTGCGGCTGGCGTGCAATTCGGCAGCCTGGCGGCGTTGTTCCGACTTCAGCAGTGCGTTTTCGATTTCCTTTGCCTTCGCATCGAAGCGTACCTGCATTTCGGTAGCAGCCTGGCGATTGAATTGGGCGTCATTGGTTTGATCAGCCCTGACCCATTGTTCAAGCTCGGCGAGGGCGTCGGCATAGCGGCCCATGCGCTTGTACATTTTCGATCCGGCATCATGCAGGTCCATGCGCCGATACGGGGTTTCGATCAGGTGAAGCAGGCGGCGCGCCTCATCGAATGCCGCCATTGCGGCCGCCGCATCGGGCACGGCGAGCAATTGTGCCCGGTGCGTCTGCACATTGAACTGCTGGATAAAGTCGTCTGACTTCACAAATGCCGGCAAGGCGGCATCGTAATAGGCCAAGGCGGTTTTTTCCCAGCCGCGCTTTTCGGCGATGGTGCCGAGTCGATAGCGGATAAAGCCGATCATGGCGGCATCGCGCAGCTTCAGGGCATTGGCCAGCTCGCGGGTGAGAATGCGCTCGGCTTCATCGAGCTGGTTCAGGTTGAACAGGCTGCCGGCCAGGTTATAGCTGAGATTGGAGCGCGACATGGCATCACTGGCCTTGGTCAGGCCGTCGATGGCGCGGCGGTAATAGTCGACTGCCTGGGTCTCGTCACCAAGGCGTGCGTAGGCATCGGCCAGGGCGCCAAGGGTTTTGCTGACTTCGTTGGCCTTGTGCAGGCGTTCGAATATGCCATGAGCTTCGAACAATAGCGGCAGGGCATCATTGAAACGGCTTTGTTCCTGCAGGATGCGCGCTTTTTCGATCAATACACCAGCACGTTCTTCCTCAAAGCCATGCTCGCGAGCAAGCTTGAGCGCGGCATCAAAGTCTGCCAGCGCGGCAATATGGTCGCCACGCTGTTGCCTGATCTGGCCATGCGACCAGGTCAGCGACAGCAGGACTTTGGGCGCATCGAGGCTATGTGCCAGAGGCAAGCCGCGCTCGACCAGGGCAGAGGCTGTCGCATAGTCATTCAATGCCAGATTGGCATCCACCAGCACGGCCAAGGCTTCCAGCTCCTGGCGGCGATCTCCTGCACGATGGTACTGGTCGACATACTGCTGGGCCACGCTTTTCACGTGAGCAGCATCCCTTTCGGTTTCGCGATCGAGTGCTTCCCAGTCCGGGTTGGCGGCAAGGGCTGGCGTGCACAAGGCAAGCCAGACCAGGCTGGCGAGCAGGCGGGTCTTTACGCTATGCCGGCGGGAATCGGCGGGGAACGTCATGGCGGGGCTAGATTAACTGGTGTTGCGCGCCATGTCCGGAGTATCAGCTGATGATGATGCAGAAAGCTGACAGCGTGTCGCCTTATCGTGGCTATCTATCGCGGGTGATACGGCTATGGCGTCGGCGCAGCAGATCAGTTACCGTGTCGCCGCCTTGCCGGGTGGCATCATACCCGCGTCGCCGGTGCAGCTCCGGCGGCAGCCTTTACCCGTCGGCTGCACAAGATGGACGGGAGTCGTCCGGCCCTGGCCGGGCGCAAGGGCCGGGCGTAGCCCCGCCCAGCCGGGAGACCGCAAGCAATGACCCAGACGATACTTGGTGACGGTGCGATCCGTCGCGACAGCCTGTATGGCAGCAGCATTGAAAACACCTATGCCGGCGTGCTGAGCTTTATGCGCCGCAAATACACACGCGATCTGAGCGGCGCCGATGTGGTGATCAGCGGCATTCCGCTTGATCTTGCCGTGACCTTCCGCCCCGGCGCTCGCCTCGGGCCGGCTGCCGTACGTGCCGCCAGCGTGCAGCTGGCCGAACTCAAGCCCTTCCCCTGGGGCTTTGATCCATTCGATGATCTGGCGGTGATCGATTACGGCGACTGCTGGTTTGATGCGCACAACCCGCTCACCATCACCCCGACCATTGTCGAGCATGCACGCACCATTTTGGACAGCGGCGCCAAGATGCTCACTTTTGGCGGCGACCACTATGTGACCTATCCGCTCCTGAAAGCCCATGCCGAAAAGTATGGCAAACCATTGAGCCTGATCCATTTCGATGCCCATTGCGATACCTGGCCTGATGACAGCCCGGATAGCCTGAACCACGGCACCATGTTCTACAAGGCGATCAAGGAGGGTCTGATTGATCCGGCGCGCTCGGTGCAGATCGGCATCCGTACCTGGAACGACGACTTCATGGGCATGAATGTGCTCGATGCGCCGTGGGTACATGCCAATGGGGCACAGGCAACATTGGAGCGGATCATCGAAATAGTTGGCGATCATCCGACTTACCTGACCTTCGACATCGACTGCCTCGATCCTGCGTTTGCACCCGGCACCGGCACGCCGGTGCCGGCGGGGCTGAGCAGCGCGCAGGCCTTGCATATCATCCGTGGCATGGCACCGGTCAATCTGGTCGGCATGGATGTGGTGGAGGTGTCGCCACCGTTTGACCAGAGCGAAATCACCGCGCTGGCAGCTGCGCATATCGCGGCGGATCTGCTGTGCGTATTGCGCAATCAGAAACTGGCTGCAGGCTGAACTGCAGAAGCGGGGTAGCAAAAGGGACAGCGCTGCTGTCCCTTTTTGCATTTTCAGTGCGGGAATGGCGTGTTTCTGTCGCCCAAATGCGACATGCGCCGGAACTGTGTCAAAGCAGTTGAAATTCACAGCAGTGCGTTGGGTGGCTGCTTGTGGAGGGTTTTCTAATGCTTTGTTTTATAAGGATTGAATGGTGAGTTCATGTGTTGGCTATATGTTGCAAAAACGCTGTTGCACTGCAACATTTATCGCGCCAGACTGCATGACTATTAATATTTTTGTAATGTTTTCTGTAGAGTATCGGCCGACTTTCAGGTAACGCGCCCCCACGGCGCGGTGCACGATCCAATTTCCCGCCGGAGAACTTAGTACCATGAATCAATCTCACCTATTCGGGTTTTCCCGAAGCGCTATCAGCATTGCCGTTGCGGTGATGGTTGCGCCAGCCTTTGCGCAAGACACCACCTCGGCCCTCGGTGGCCGCATCACCACGCTGGATGGCAAGGCCATTGCCGGCGCGGCGGTGACGATTGTTCATGTGGAATCCGGCTCGACCACCACCACCAATACCAATGCCGATGGTCGCTATGTGGCCAAGGGTCTGCGCGTTGGCGGCCCGTACAAGGTGACGGTGTCCAAGGACGGTGCCAGCGATAGCCGCGACGGCCTGTATATCGAACTGGGTCAGTCGCTGGAAGTGGATGTGGCCTTGGGTCAGGCTACCGAGAAGATCCAGGTGACCGGCAAGGCACGCAGCGACAAGTTCAATAGCAGCAATATGGGCGCAGGTACCAGCCTGGGTCGCCGTGAGCTGGAAAACCAGGCCTCGATCAACCGCAATCTGCAAGACTATGCCCGTAACGACCCACGCCTGGCGCAGACCAGCAAGGATCGCGGCGAAGTGGCGGTGGCTGGTCAGAATAGCCGCTACAACTCGGTAACCGTTGATGGCATCACCATCAGCGACACCTTTGGCCTCGAGTCGAACAATCTGCCAACCGCCAAGCAGCCGATCTCCATCGATGCCATCCAGTCGGTACAGGTCAATGTGTCGAACTACGATGTGACCCAGGTCGGCTATACCGGCGCCAATATCAATGCGGTGACCAGGTCCGGCACCAATGATTTCAAGGGCAGCGTCTACTACGTTTACCGTGATGACAGCCTGGCTGGCGATCGCTACAACCGGGTCACCGACACTTATTTTGCACCGTCCAGCTTCAAGGAAGACACCAAGGGCTTTACGTTTGGCGGCCCGATCATCAAGGACAAGCTGTTCTTCTTTACCAATTACGAAGAACTGATCAGTACTCGCACCGCCCCGTCATTTGCGCCACTCGGTGTCAATAATGGCGGCACCACCGTTGGTATCACTCAATCGGCCATTGCCGGCGCACAGCAGATCGGCAAGCAGTTTGGTTTTGACGCTGGCTCCTTCGATGGCGCCAGCGCCAAGCTCAAGGTCAAGGACTACCTGGCCAAGCTGGACTGGAATATCAATGCCGACCACCGTGCAAGCCTGCGTTACACCAAAACCGAGCAGACCGAGCCGATCTATCCGAACTTCTTCCCGACCACCCTGTCGCTGAACAGCAACTGGTATACCCAGAACAAGACCATCGAGACGACGGTGGGGCAGTGGTTTGCCAACTGGAACGAAAAGTTCAATACCGAGGCGAAGCTGTCGCTGCGTGACTACGACAGCGTACCGAAGAACAATGCCTTCCTGCCGCAAATGACCCTGTCGTTCTCCGGTCCCTTGCCTGATGGATCGCCAGCCGGCACCGATAGCAGCCGCGCTCGCACCTTGATTTTCGGTACTGAACAGAGCCGCCATTTCAATCTGCTCAAGACCAAGACGCTGGATGGCTACTTTGCTGGCAACCTGCTGCTGGGCGAGCATGAAGTGAAGCTGGGTACGGATTTCAGCCGCAATGAAATCCAGAATGCCTTCCTGCAGAACACCTACGGCACTTACACCTTCAGCTGTCAGAACAGTACTGCAACCTACACCTATAGCTTCGGTGCGGTGAACTGCGGTACGGCCAATGCGAAGTTGATCGAGCAGGCAACGCTGGAAAACTTCCGCCGTGGCCGCCCCAGCGGCTACACCCTGCAAGTCGGCGCACCTGGCTATACGCTCAATGATGGTGTTGCCAACTGGACGTTGAGCAATACCGGCCTGTTTGCCCAGGATACCTGGACCATCAGCCCGAAACTCAATCTGCTGGCCGGTATCCGTATCGACAAGCTGAGCACCGGCGACAAGCCCTTGGCCAACGCTGCCGCTGCTGCACCGATGGTGCCGGGCGTGCTGGCCAGCAATACCCGCCAGAGCGGTGGCTTTGGTCTGAATAATGCTGAGACCATCGATGGCGCATCCCTGGTGCAGCCGCGCCTCGGCTTCAACTACCGCTTCAAGAACACCCTGCAAACCCAGGTGCGCGGTGGCTTCGGTCTGTTCCAGGGCGCCGCTGCCAATGTCTGGCTGACCAATCCTTACCAGAACACCGGTGTCGCCACCCGTATCGTCGGTTGTGGCGGCAGCTTCCCGGCTTGCCCGTCCACTGATGGTCTGTTCAACGCCGACCCGAACAAGCAGGTTAGCAATCTGGCCGGCAACCCGCCCGCTGCCAATGTCGACTTTATCGAAAACGGCTTGAACCAGCCTTCGGTCTGGAAGGCCAATCTGGCTATCGAGCAGGAGCTGCCATGGGGCGGCCTAGTGCTGAGCGCCGAGCATATCTACACCCGTGTCAACGATGGCCTCTACTATCGCCACTTGAACCTTGGCACTGCCACGCGCAAGGGTAGCGACGGCCGCGATCTGTACTACACCGCCCAAGGCTATGACACCGCTTGCTGGACCAGCACCGGTGCTTCGATCAGCAATGGCGCGTGTACCGGTTTCCGTACCCGTGCGCTGAACAATCCGCTGTTCAACGATGTGCTGATCGCTTCCAAGACCCATAAGGGCGACGGCAATGCCACTACGGTGCAGCTGAGCAAGCCATTCAGCAAGGGCTTTGGCTGGTCGCTGGCCTATACCCGCACTTCCGCTACCGAAGTGAGCGGCTTGACCTCGTCGGTATCGCGCTCCAACTGGATTGGCCGCGCATCGTTCGATCCGAATGCCGAAGAGGTGTCGGACTCGGCCTCGTTGATTCGCGACCGCCTCAGCGGCTCGCTGAGCTTCGAGCGGGTGTTCTTCAGCAATCTGAAGACCAAGATCGGCGTGTTCTATGAAGGTCGCACCGGTCGTCCGTACAGCTGGACCTATAGCAATGACTTGAACGGTGACGGTATTTCGGGTAACGACCTGATGTTCATCCCATCGGGTCCGCAGTCCGGTCAGGTGGTGTTCAAGGGTGATACCGCGGCGAGCCACCCGAACGAAGACCGCTTCTGGGCGATTGTCGATGCCAACGAGGGACTGCGCGGTTCCAAGGGCAGCCTGGTCAAGCGCAATAACGACCGCTCCGGCTGGGTCAATTCCATCGATATGCGCGTAACCCAGGAATTGCCGGCCTTTGCCAGCACCCACAAGGCCACGCTGACTTTCGACTTCCTCAATATCGGCAATATGCTGAACAAGAAGTGGGGTCGTATCGACGAAGTGGACTTCCAGGGCGTTGGCGGCGGCACCTCGCGTAGCTTTGTCAGCTATGCCGGTGTCGATGCGCAAGGCCGTTACATCTACAACGTCTTGCCAGCGGCAACCGACCAAGTTACCCGTCAGGCCAAGGGCGAATCGCAGTGGGCGGTACAAGCCACCATGCGTTACGAGTTCTAAGGCCTTACGCAGGCATGAAAAAGGCATGGCGCAAGCCATGCCTTTTTTGTTGCCGGTATTCTGTGCGTATCAGAGCGCTGCCGGGCAGGGGGGGCCGTACCGGGGGTATCTTGGATTGGTGCGAATAGCTTGCATCAAATGGGGCTGGGATTTCTTGCCCGATCGGCAAGTTTGTCTTGCCGATCGGGATGAAGACGGCAGCAGGAGTGCCGCAAAACTAGTCGAGCCGGCGAATCCGCTGGTCGTTCGGCGCGGCGACAAAGCCGCCACGGGCCTTGGCTTGGGCTAGCAGATAGCTCTCCAGCGCTTCGACATCGCCACCGAAATCACGTCGATCGGCACCTTGCCGGAACACGGTAAAGCCGTCACCGCCATCGGCCAGGAAGCGATTGACCACCACCGTGTAACGGGCCTGCCGATCGATCGGTTTGCCGTTTTTCAGCACTTCCACCACCTTGTTCCCGCTGCGACTGAGTTGCCAGCTATAGCTCAGGCCGGCTACATGGAGCTGTGGCCGCAGGTCCGGGTCGCTGGCGCGATTGCCGGAGAATTCCTGTTCCAGTAGCTCGTAGATTTGTTGCCCGCTCAGCGTTAGCTGGGTGAGGGAGTTGCCAAAGGGCTGTACGGCATACAGGTCGCGGAAGGTGACCGCACCCAAGGGGAGGCCGGCCTTGCCCAGGTTGGTTTTGGCACGCAAGTCATCGCGCAAGCTGCCGCGATTCAGGAAAGCGAAGTCGGTGCCGGCAGCCGCCAGTTGGGCGTCGACGGCAAGGCGCCCAAGGGCGGATTCGCCATTGCGATCCTGCTTGCGGTCGATATCGGACTGGATACGGGCTACGAGGCGATTGGCGGTCGGTCCGATCAAGGTCTCGGCCTTGGCAACCAGTTCGGCAGCCTGCGGGTCGGGTTGCAGGCCGGGGCCGGCATCGGCGTAGGCGGGAATCACCTCGGCGGTTTTGCTGAGCACGCGCTTGCTGACCGGGTCGATGGTCAGATCGATGCGTGCAAAGGCTGCGCTGTAGGAGAAGGCCTGGGTAACCAGCACCGGCTTGCCACTGGCATTGGGCAGCATGGCATTGCTGAAGGCATGGCTATGGCCGGAGACGACAACCGCCACATCGTCCTCGAGGCGCTTGACGATATCGACTATGGCACCGGTCAGGGCGGGCTTGCTGCTATCGGTCGGACCGGCATAGGGCGTCTGGTTGCCGCCCTGGTGAATCGTCAGTACCACCGCGTTCACCCCCTTGGCGCGCAGTTCCGGCAGGTAGTGGTTTACCGCCTCGGCTTCGTCGAGAAAGCGCAAGCGCGTGGTTGCTGCAGGCGACGTCAGCAAGGGGGTGCCTTTTACCGTGGCGCCGATAAACGCGAGCGGGACATCGCGCTCGCTGCCGTCAGCATCGCGGTAGCGGATCTTCTTGATCACATAGGGCGGCAATACCGGCTTGCCGCTATCTGCCCACACCACATTGGCCGACACCAGCGGAAACGATTCGCCCAGCCAGGGCTCGTTCCAGGCCTGCTCGCCATTGGCGCGGGGGCCGCCCAGATTCAGGCGCAGCAATTCCTGTAGGCCTTTGTCGAATTCGTGATTGCCCAGCGTGCCGACCATATTGCAGTCGGGGTCGAGCCGCTCGGCCGCCCGGCAGTGGCGATTGGCCAGCTGGTTAAGGAACTGGATGGTCGGTTCATCACGCAGCAGGGCCGAGGTGATCGGTGAGGCGCCCACCATATCGCCGGCATGCACGATCAGGGTGTGGCCCTCGGCGCCCCGCTGCGCATCGCGCAGCCAGGCCGCCAGCACTGCCGCGCCGCCAACCGGCCGATTGTCCATTTTGCGACCGGCCGGCAGTTGGCCGTGGAAATCATTCATCGCCAACAGGCGCACCGGAACAGGGCTTGGCGCCACCAGTGGCGCATTGGCAAGGCGCGGCGGTGTTGTCGTCGCAGGTGGCGTGGCGCAGGCGCCGAGCAAGGCGGCGGTGAGGGAAAGCAGGATAAATCGTGACATGGGGAGTGGGTCGCTTGAACGAATGGGATGGGTGCGATGCTAGCAAAGCTTGGCGTAAGGCGCGCTAGGCTCTGTTAACGTTTTGTCGACGGTCGCGCCGGGTCGAGTTTTGCGGCAAAGCAAGGCGGAATGAGCGCCGCATGGCGGGCCATGTCAGCGAATGACAACGCAGCCTTGCCGCAAAAATCGTCCCGGCCCTGTGGGTTTCGTCGGAAAACCGCCGTTTGCTGCGTTGTTGCACGCTGACGTAGATGAATACGCTGCGCATGCGACGCCTTGCACTCGGCGGTCTTCCGACGAAACGCGATCCGCCGACAAAACGTCATCAGTGCCTAGCTATGGGCGATATGAATGGCACTTTCGTGCTTGACCTCCTCCATTACCGCGTAGGTATGCGTCTCGCGCACGCCGGGCAGGCTGAGCAGCGCACTGCCGAGCAGGTCGCGATAGGCCTTCATATCGCGCACCCGAGCCTTGATCAGATAGTCAAAGCCACCGGCCACCATATGGCATTCCTGCACCTCGGGGCGATCGAGCACCGCCTGCTTGAAACGCTCGAATACCTCGGGTGTGGTGCGATCGAGCACCACCTCGACAAACACCAGCAGGCCGGCATCGAGCTTTTCCGGGTTGAGCCGTGCGCCGAAGCCGACGATATAGCCATCGCGGGTCAGTCGCTTGACTCGTTCCAGGCAAGCGGTGGCCGACAAGCCGACCAGGCGGGCGAGGTCTACATTGGCGATACGGCCATCGTCTTGCAGGGCACGGAGAATTTTGCGGTCGATCCGGTCAAGTTCAATGCTCATTGGATGAATATCCGGTGAATGCGTCATTTGCCGGATTTTATCCGGATGACGGGATGAAAAATAGCGGCACATTTGCCCGAACGCGCAGTACGATGCACGCCGTCCATTTACCGTTGTACGCCATCCGGCGGGCAATGATGGGCGAGGGCGGCGCAGCCACAAGCGCGCAGTGCCGATCGCGCTATGCCCGATGCCCAAACCTGCCGGCGCCACTATCCGCGGCGCCGGTTTTTACCTAAGGCAGCCTATGCAAACTCTTTATTCCGACTTGCCGACCAGCCTGCCGAGCTTTGCAGCCATATCAAGCAATCTGTTCCGCGACGAAGTCGAAGCGGTCAATGCCTTGCTGCCGCACGCGCGGCTCGATGATCTGGCGGAAAAAGCCGTGCATGTGCGGGCGCTGTCGCTGGCCCAGGGCGTGCGTCACGCCGCCAGCGGCAACCATTTCGAAGGCTTTTTGCAAAGCTATGGCCTCGGCAGCGAGGAAGGCCTGGCCCTGATGGCCTTGGCCGAGGCCCTGTTGCGCATACCCGATACCGATTGCCAGGACCGGCTGATCCGCGATCTGCTGGAAAACAAGGACTGGCGCCGCTCGCAAACCGCCACCTGGCTGGTCAGCGCCGCCAGCCGCGCCCTGCTGTTCACCGATAGCTGGATCGAGGCATCGGAAGGTCGGCACTGGTTCGACCGCCTGTTGCGCAAGATGGGGGAGCCGGTGCTGCGTACCGCCATGAAGGCCGGCATGAAGATCATGGCCGAGAATTTCGTGGTGGGTGAGACCATCGAGTCGGCCATGAAAAACGCCGACCCACGCTGGCGCTATTCCTACGACATGCTCGGTGAAGCGGCGCTCACCAATGCCGATGCCGAGGCCTATTTCCAGGCCTACCACCAGGCGATTGCCGCACTGGCCCGCAACCCCGACCCGCAAACCGGTTTTGCCCGCCAGTCGATCTCGGTCAAGCTGTCCGCCATCCATCCGCGCTATGAATTCGGCCAGTGGGAGCGGGTACGCACCGAGCTGTATGGTCGCCTGCTCGATCTGGCCCAGGCCGCAGTCAAGGCCGATCTGGTATTCAGCATCGATGCGGAAGAGAGCGAGCGGCTTGAGGTATCGCTATGGCTGTACGAGCGCCTGCTGCGCGAACCCAGCCTGAAGGACTGGCGCGGTTGCGGCCTGGTGGTGCAGGCCTATCAGAAGCGTGCACCGTTTGTGCTGGACTGGCTGGCCGAGTTGGCAGCGGATACCGGCCGGGTATTGCCGATCCGCCTGGTGAAGGGCGCCTATTGGGATAGCGAAATCAAGCGCGCCCAGCAAAACGGCCTGCCCGGCTACCCGGTGTACACCCGCAAGCATCACACCGATGTGGCCTATATGGCTTGTGCGCGCAAGATGCTCGATTACGGTAGCCAGCGCTTCTACCCGCAGTTTGCCAGCCACAATGCGCAAACCCTTGCCTGGATCATGGAAGCCACCCGTGGCGATGTCACCAAGCCAGGCGGGCGTCAGTTTGAAATCCAGCGCCTGCACGGCATGGGTGAGGCACTGCACGCCCAGTTGTACGAGCGCGAAGGCGTCGCCAGCCGTGTTTACGCACCGGTTGGCAAATTCCACGCCTTGCTGCCCTATCTGGTGCGCCGCCTGCTGGAAAATGGCGCCAATTCCTCATTTGTGCACCAGCTGGCCGATATTCGGGTGCCGCTGGAAAGCATCGCCGAAAACCCGGCGCAGCAAGTTGCCCGTCACGCTGTCAGCCCCGGCGTGAAAGCCCCTAGCGAAGTATTCGCCCCGCGTCAGAACAGCCAAGGATTCTCCATGACCGATACCCTCGCCCTCGAGCCACTGCGCCAAAAGCTCAATGCGCTGGAAGACCGGCAGTTTCATGCCAGCCCCATCGTTGGCGGCGAACGCCTCAGCGGCAATGCCCAGCCGCGTGTCAGCCCGATCAATAGCCAGCGCCAGATCGGCACCTTGGTGGCCAGCGATGCGGCTGCCATCGATGCCGCGCTGAGCCATGCCGATGCCGCGCAGGACGAGTGGGCCGAGCGCCCGGCTGCCGAACGTGCTGCCTTGCTGGACAAGGCGGCCGACTTGCTCGAAGCACGCCAGGATGAATTTTTGTGGCTGCTCAGTCGCGAAGCCGGCAAGACCTTGCCCGATGCACTAGGTGAGTTGCGCGAAGCGGTGGATTATTGCCGCTTCTATGCTCACGAAGCGCGCCGGCTGTTCGGCACACCGATCAGCCTGCCCGGCGTGACAGGCGAGTCGAATGAATTGCGCCTGACCGGCCGCGGCCCGTTTATCGCCATTGCGCCGTGGAACTTCCCGCTGGCGATCTTCCTGGGCCAGATCACCGCTGCGCTGGCCGCTGGCAACACCGTGATCGCCAAGCCGTCGCGCCGCACCCCCTTGATCGGCATGCGTGCCATCGAGGCCCTGCTCGATGCCGGCATCCCGGCCAAGGTGCTGCACTACCTGCCGGGCGAGTCCGGCGGTTTGTCGGACAAGCTGCTCGGTGACGCCCGCGTGGCCGGCGTGGCCTTTACCGGCTCGACCACTGCCGCCTGGAAGATCAACCGCACCCTGGCGGCCCGCAATAGCTGTATCGCCAGCCTGATCGCCGAAACCGGCGGCCTCAACGCCATGATTGCCGACAGCTCGGCCCATGTTGAGCAGCTGATCATCGACGTACTGATGAGCGCCTTCAATTCGGCCGGCCAGCGCTGTTCGGCCCTGCGAATCTTGCTGGTGCAGGATGATATTGCCGATAACGTGATCGCCCGCCTGGGCGACGCGATGAAGGAATTGCGCCTGGGCGACCCGATCTTCCTGGCCACCGATATCGGCCCGACCATCGATACGCTGTCGCAGCGTGATCTGCAGGCTTACTGCGACAAGCTGGCGCAATCTGCCCGCCAGATCGCGACTACGCCGTTGCCGGCTGGCCTGGAAAATGGCTGCTTCTTCGCACCGCATGCCTTTGAAGTGGCGCTGGATGCCTTGCCGACGGTGGAAACCTTCGGCCCGGTGCTGCATGTGGCCCGCTTCAAGAGCGACGGGTTGGAAGACGCGATCAAGCGCGTCAACGCCTTGGGCTTTGGCCTGACCATGGGCGTGCATACGCGTCTGGACAGCACGGTAGAGCTGGTGCGCCGCCATGCCAAGGTCGGCAATCTGTATATCAACCGTAACCAGATCGGCGCGGTGGTCGGCAGCCAGCCCTTCGGCGGCGAAGGCCTTAGCGGCACTGGCTTCAAGGCCGGCGGCCCGCACTATCTGCTGCGCTTTGCCTGCGAGCGCACCGTGACCATCAACACGGCGGCGGTGGGCGGTAATGTGAAGCTGATGGCGGGTGGCGAGGGCGAGAAGGCCTGAGCCAAACCGTGAGCAAAAGGGGCCAGCATGTGCAGGCCCCTTTTGTTTTGGGGAACACGCTGCCGCACCGGGTATGAGGCTGGCGTGGCCTTGGCAGCATCTGGGCACTGCACCCGGGTAAGGTTTTGTGCCCCGCGTGCTTGGCTGTTCAAGAAGCTGCTGCGAGCGCGCCCGAACTGACTAGAGACAGACTCATGGCGCACGCAGATTGCCATAGTGTCTTTCTATCGCAATCTTGGGCTGATTCAATTGGACGTGAGCGCGCTCTAGGCCTACATTTGAGCGTCTTTGTCCAACCCTGACACCGGAGAATCAAAAAATGGCCGTTCTCGTAAACAAGAAAGCCCCAGACTTTACCGCAGGCGCCGTATTGGGCAACGGTGAAATCGTTGATAGCTACACCCTGAGCGCCGCCACCAAGGGCAAGTATGCCGTGGTGTTCTTCTACCCGCTGGATTTCACCTTCGTCTGCCCGTCGGAGCTGATTGCCTTCGATCACCGTCTGGAAGAGTTCAAGGCACGCAATGTGGAAGTGATCGGCGTGTCGATCGACAGCGTATTCACCCACAGCGCCTGGCGCAACACCCCGGTGGAAAAGGGCGGTATCGGCCAGGTTGGCTACACCCTGGTGGCCGATATCAAGCATGAAATCGCCAAGGCTTACGATGTCGAGCATGACGATGGTGTCGCACTGCGCGGCTCCTTCCTGATCGACAAGAATGGCGTCGTACAGCACCAAGTGGTCAACAACCTGCCGCTGGGCCGTGATATCGACGAAATGCTGCGCGTGGTCGATGCGCTGCAGTTCACCGAAGAGCACGGCGAAGTCTGCCCGGCTGGCTGGAACAAGGGCAAGGCCGGCATGAAGGCCGACGCCGCCGGCGTGGCCAAGTACCTGGCCGAAAACGCCGCCAAGCTGTAAGTCGCAGCTGTCGCCTTAAACGATGCCCCGCTGGTCGGGGCATTGTCATTTGTATCGCCGCTTCGCTTATGTCTGCGCTTGGCTATGATGGTTGGGTCGGGGGGGGTGAGGCAGATGAACAAGCTCATGTACATTGCATCGCTGGCGGGTTGGCTGTTGCTGGGCGCCGCTGGCGCACATGCCGATGAAGCGCGCCCGCTTCGCTCGGTGGCCTTCAGTGTCGGCTCGATTTCCAATCCTTTCTTCGGCGCGCTGATTCGCGGCGCCGAAGCCAAGGCGCGCAGCATCAACCCGACAGTCAAGTTCGAGGTGTTGTCCAGCGACTACTCGATTCCAATCCAGTTGGCCCATCTGCAGAAGTTCACCAATGAGCATGTCGACCTGATACTGATCAACGCGGCCGACCCGCATCGGCTAAGCGCCGCAATTGAAAAGGCGCGTACTGGCGGCGCGGTAGTGGTGGCGGTCGATGTGCTGACCGATGGTGCCGATGCCTCGGTGCTGACCGATAACCGGCGCGCTGGCGAGTTGGCATGCACCTATCTGGCACAGGCGCTGGGCAAGCAGGGCAGGGTGGTGCTGCAAAGCGGACCGCAGGTATCGTCGGTGCTGGACCGGATGAAGGGTTGCCGAAGCGTACTCGGCAACTATCCGCAAATCCGCATTCTCAGCGACAGTGGCAATGGCATGGGCTCGCGCTGGGGCGGCATGCGCCAGATGCAGGCCGACATCAAGCGCTTTGGCCAGATCGATGGGGTGTTTGCCATCAATGATCCGCAAGCCATCGGAACCAATGAGGCGGCTCAGCAAGCCGGCATCAAGCAGCTGGTGGTGACGGCGGTCGACGGCTCGCCCGATATCGAAAAAGCGCTGCGCAGCCCGAGTTTCGTTGCCGCTTCCGCCAGCCAGGCGCCGTATCTGATGGCGCAGCGGGCGGTGGAAATCGGCTTTGACATTCTCAATGGTCATCGCCCGCCTTCACCGACCATCCTGCTGGAGCCGGGCCTGGTGGATCGCGACAGTATCAGCCGCTACCAGGGCTGGCAATCCAGTCTGCCGGTCCGCTGAACCCGGTCAGCTATAGCAGGCGATTGGCGATATCGGCCAGCAGGGGCAACTTGCCATGGAAGAAGTGCCCGGCACCGGGTATCACCATGACCGGCAAGCCCTGTGGCCGGGCCCAGTCGAACACCGCGGCCAGGGGCGCTACATCATCCTGTTCGCCATGTATCACCACGGTGTGTGGCGGCACATCCGGAAACGCCCACTTCTCGGTAGCAGGTGCAACCAGTAGCAGCCGGTCGATCTCGCCGACAGGCAGACGGGCGTAGAGCTGGCTCTGCACGAAGGTGCCAAAGGAAAATCCGGCCAATACCACTGGCAGGCCCGGGAACTGCGACTTGGCATGATCGAGGATGGCAGCCATATCGTCGACCTCGGCACGGCCGTGGTCATGCGCGCCATCGCTTTGGCCAACACCGCGCAGATTCGGGCAAAACACTACATGGCCGCGCCGCGAGCACACCTTGGCCAGGGTCTGCACCACCTTATTGGTATTGGTGCCGCCCTGGGTGGGATTCGGGTGCGCCACCAGGGTGATGCCGACCGGCGGACCATCGAGGGCACTGTCGAGTACCAAGGTATCGAGGCGGCCCGCCGGGCCGGCGATGAATTGCTGCAGAAATTGCGGTGACTTCACGACATGCCTCAGATCTTCAGGCGCTCGACTTCGCGACCGTGGACCAGGTGCTCCTGGATGATCTCTTCGACATCTTGTTGATCCACATACTGATACCAGACATTGTCCGGATAGATCACCATCACCGGGCCCTGGGCGCAGCGGTCCAGGCAGCCGGCCTTGTTGGTGCGTACCTTGCCGGGGCCTGCCAGGCCCAGTTCCTTCACCCGGTCCTTGGCATATTTATGCATGTCGGCGGCGGCGAAATCGGCGCAGCAGCTCTCGCCATTGGGGCGCTGGTTGGTGCAGAAGAATACATGGTGCTTGAAATAGCTCATGTCAATGCCTCGTCAGCGAGTCGGGCAACTCGGTCGGAATGGGGAAGTAGGGTAGCTGGTCCTTCATGGCCGGCAGTACATCGGGAATGATGCGGATATCGCTCTGGTGGCATTCCTGCAGCAGCTTCACCATATTTTGCTGAATCACGCCAACCCGATCGGAAGCGCCCAATGGCCAGATAAAGCCGGCCCATTCCTCGCCATTGCGCTCGGCACCGATGGTGACGCGCAATTCCTTGCCCTGGTGAGCCGATAGCACCGCCACCGGGGTTTCGCCTGCCTCGCGCAATTTGCGTAGTGCATTGCTGGCAAACACTTCAAAGCGGATCTGCTGCTGGGCCACCCGGCCATCGTCCAGCGCGGCCAGCCAGGCCTGCGGCGCACGCGGCAAGGGGAACAGGGTCAGGGCATCATGCTTGAGCTGCTCGCCCAAGAGCTTGCTCAGTGCCATCGCCCATGGGCCGGGGGCGGCATTGAGCTGCACGACTGGCGCGGCATCGCGCGGCTGCATGGCCACCCCGAGCAGGAAGCGCAGATACACGCCATCGCCATTGACGCTGATCGGGCTTTCCTGGAAGTCGTGCGGCAGTCCGGCGGAAGCGTATTGCAGCGCATCGCGCCAGCGCAGCAACTGGCTGGCGCTGATCTGTGCCATCTGTTCGGCATCGACAAGGCGTGCCGACAGGTGCAGGTCGGCTCCGCTCGCAAAAATGCCGTGTTCGATCAACAGGCTTTGCACGGCTGCCACATCGGGCAGTTTGCCGGGCAGGATATGCTGACCACGCACGCCGGCCACCAGCACGATAGGCAGGGCAAAGATCAGTGCGTGGTGGTCGGCGCCGGCTGCCGGTCGTGTCAACAGGGCGGCAAGGCGGCTGCGGATCACCTGCTCGACTGCCTGGTCGGGCATGCCATCGTGCATGGCTTGCCAGTCCATGGCTGCTTCGCTGTTCAACAGCTGCCACAGGGCTTCATCGAGCTCGGCCTCTGCCGCGACCATGCGGCCCAGTTCGCGCTCGGCAAGCACACGACGCGCACGCTCGTGCAGCGGGTGGCTATCACTACCCGGGTAGTGGCGTGGATCGGGCAAGGTGTTCAAGTCAGACATGGGCGTGCATCAGCAAAAAAGGGGCAAATTATAGCGAGGTTGCGATAACGATACTGTGTTTACTTGGCTGAGCTGCAGGTGGGGTGTTTGAACTTGACTGATGCATTGGGGTATGGCAACGACCATGGCAGGCAAGTCATATATGAATCAATTGATTAGCGAATTCTTGCGGCTATTAATTGGCATGAATACAACATTGCGGTTTTCCCGATTTGGCATTCTTGAATGGTTTTGTTTTGGCGAATCGCCGGAAATTCAATTGACACATTTGTACTAATAAACCGAAAATATCATTGTCGGTGAGTGCTCTAGGGCATTTATCGATGTTTCTCCTTTATTTCTCCTTTGTACTGACATGGTCTGGCCGCAACGCCAGGCCATTTTTTTATCCTGACTGCGGCCACCTTGCTTGCCGAGCCGCGCATCAGCGCCCGCGCTCGTCCTGCCGTATCGCGCCATTGCCTTTTCCGCGCTGGCAATCGCGGCGCACATTCACGCCGTCGCCTTGTACCTTGATCAGCCCGCTGCCATCGCTGAGATCAAGGCTGCCAGCATCCTTCTCGTCGACAATGCGGCGATTGAGCGGCATTTCCTCGCAGGGCAGGCCGGCTTGGCCGGCGCCGGCATTGCCGCCACCGTCCTGGCCGCCGCCTTGCCCATCCTTGCCTCCGTCGCCGCCATTTTTGCCAGAGCGGCCACCGGATGCGCCCTTGCCATCGCCACCACCTTGCCCATCGCTACGGCCATCATTGTCTGATTGACCGGATGGGCGACCGCTGCCGCTGCCAGCGGCGCCACTGCCTTCGTCGTGACCGGTGCCAGCCTGGCCATCCTCCTGGCCATTGATGCCGCCACCCTTGCCACTGCCGGCCTTGCCGCTGCCACTTCCGCCCTGATCCTGGCCTGTGCCATCTCCGGCTTGTCCGCCATCCTGGCCAGCGCCACTGCCGGCAGAGCCCGCTCCGCCGGTGTTCTCGCCGGGCGCACCGGAGCCTGATCCTTGCTTGCCCGACCCCTTGCCCGATCCGCTGCCGCCATCATCGCTACCGCCCGAGCCGCTACCATTGCCGCCATGGTCATTACCACCGCTGCCGTCACCGCTGCCGGAGCCGGCGCTGCCCGAACCTGCGTCGCCTTGCGTATTGCCATCGCCAGACCCGGCCGCGCCGGCACCGCCATTGCCGCTACCATCGCCCTGCGCATTGCCGGCTGATCCAGAACCGGAGCCACCATCTCCATTGCCACTGCCGCCGCTGCCGGCACCGCCATCGCCATTGCCGGAACCGGCATTGCCGCTACCCGAACCGCCACTTCCTGCGCCGCCAGCGCTATTGCCATTTCCGCTATCGCCGCTGCCCGAACCGGCTCCGCCGCTACCACCCTGGCCGCTGCCATCGCCATTGCCGCTTGCGCCGGAACCATTGCCATCAGCACCATTGCCGCTTCCGGCGCCGCCGGCGCCACCACCATTCTGATTGGCGCCATCGCCGCTTGTGCCACTGCCCGAACCGGCGCCGGAGCCTGCTCCGCCGGTTTGGTCCGAGCCGTTGCCGCTGCCATTGCCCGAACCGCCTGCTCCCGAATTGCCGCTACCATTGCCACTATCGGCGGTGCCGCTGCCACCGCTTCCCGCGCCACTAGCTCCCGTGCCGCTACCATCTCCGCCATTGCTGCTGCCATTCCCACCATTGCCAGAACCGGCAGCGCCGTTACCTGAGCCCGCGCCACCACTGCCCTGACCACCGCCGCCATCCCCTGCGCCGCTGCCATTGCCTGCACTGCCAGATCCGGCACCGCCCGAACCACTTCCATCGCCGCCGCTGCCGCTGCCGGCACTACCGGCTCCGCCACCACCGCTACCGCCGCCGCCATTGCCGCTGCCACTTCCGTCATTGCCATCACCGGCGCCTCCCGCGCCGCTGCCATTGCCGGCATTGCCATTGCCTGTGCCGCTTCCGCCCGAGCCGGAGTTGTCTCCACTGCTGCCGCTGCCCCCGCCATTGCTGCCATTGCCGCTATTGGCGCTGCCGTTGCCGCTGCTACCGGTATTGTTGGCGCTACCGCTGCTGCCATTGCCATTCGGCCCGGCGCCGTTGCCGTTACCGCCATTGCCGGTTCCGCTGCCACTGTTGCCGTTGCCACTGCCGTTGGCGCCGCCATTGCCATTGGTATTGCCAGTGCCAGTGCCGGAGTTTCCCGTGCCATTACCGGTATTGCCGGCACTGCCGCTGCTATTGCCGCCGCCGCTGCTGTCCGGGCCGGCGCTGGGGCCGGTATTGCTATTGTTGCCGCTACAGCCGCTGGCATTGCAGCCACTGGTGCCCGAGCCATTGCTGCCGCTGCCGCTGCCATTGCCGCTGGAGCCATTATTGTTGTTGCTGCCACTGCTGGCGCCGCCGCCCTTGCTGCCGGCACAGGCCGCATCGCCAATCGCGCAGCCCGAGGTATCGTAAAAGCCGCCCCACAGCCCACCGGCGGTACCGGTGTTGCCCTGTTGGGCAATATGGCCGACGGTCCAATTGTCGCTGGTGATGTTCTGGGTGGTGTCGAGCACCAGCTTGCGATTCCCGAGCTGTGCCATGGCACCATCCTGGTTCAGGTGGATATCGCCATAGGCCGGGTTGACGATCTTGATCGCGCCACCCTTGAATTTCATATCGGTGGTGCCGCTGATGATGATGGTGCTGCCGTCCCGGAATTTGCTGAGCAAGTCGCCTGAATACTGGGTTTCGCTGCCACTGGCGGCGCTGCCTGGGCGGATGCCCAGCCAGATGGTCTGATCGGTGGTATTGCGCAACACGATCTGGGTATTGGCGCCGGTCTGATAGAAGCTCGAAGCGCTCGATGGCATGCTCAGGGTGTTGCTGATGATATGCAGCTGGTCGCCGGTGGCATTGAAGGCATCGGCCACTACGTTTTCGGCGAAGAAACGCAAGTTGTAAAAGGCCGGTGTGTTATAGGCATGCAAATCGCCCAGCGTCTGTAGCGACAGGCTGCGCAAGCCCATATTCAGGCTGCCGACGCCATCCTGGCCGACCTGGATGGTGCCGCTTGATTGCGGAAAGTTGTAGCCGCGTGCCAGCAGGTCGGCGACAAAGCTGTCCTGGCGCATCGCATAGGGCAGGGCGCCAATATAAATCGTGGTGCCATTGAGGAATTTGCTGAGCAGATCCCAGGTATAGGTGGTGTTGCTGGTCACCCCGGTCTGGTAGCCGGTACCGACGATATATTGCTTGCGCAGATCGATGCTGCGATTGTCGTCAAATGGCGCCAGCAGCACGCGCTCATTGTCCTTGACGCTGACATCGAGCACCACGCTGACATTATTGGCGCGCAGCATGATGTTATTGCCGGTGCTCTTGAGGCGGATGATGCGCAGATCATCACCGGTGGTCAGGTAGAAATCCCCCACCGGCCGGTTGATGGCATCGATGGCCTGATTGGTCTGGTTGCCGCTGCTGTTTACATAGGTGATGTTCTGCGAGTCGCCCACCGCGCCGATGCCGAATGCCGACAACAGGCCTTTATAGCTGCCGTTGTCTATCCACATGTATTTGCCGCCACCGGCAAACAGTCCGCCCACCGTGGTCTGCAGATTGAAGGTGCCCTGGCCGGTCTGGCCGAGCACGCCGAGATTATTGGCGAGGATCTTGGCGCCGCTGATGGTCTGTACCAGAAAATCGCCGCCGAGGCCGATGGTGGTGGTGCCGCCCTGGTTATGGCTGTTGCGGCTGTCGATATTCTGGCTGATATCGAGCGGCGATGAAGAAGACAGCGAAATATCGTTGGCATTGTACAGCGCCTGCTGGGTGAGCTTGCCGCTGCCATCGTACTGGGCGGCTTTCACCAAGGTGTTGGAGGTGGTGGCAATGCCAGTAACGCCGTTGACCGTGCCGATGGTCAGCTTGCTGGCTGAATTGGCGCTGCCGGAGAAGCTGAACGAGCCATTGGCACGGCCGGCAATCTGGTCGGCCTTGTTGTACACATTGGTCAATTCGATATTGCCGGTGCCGCTGCCATTGATCAGGATGCGAGAGGCGCGGATCGCGCCATCCTGGGTGGATTGATTATTGGCATCGGTGCTTTGCTGCAGCACGCCGCCGCTGACATTGACGGTGAGCTGGCCAATGCTGCCGGCAGCCGCTTTCTGATTGTCCTTTTCCGGCCCGGCGCCATCGAACAGATTGACGAGGCCCGAGAAATACAGCGCCGCCGGGTTTTGCGAGCCATTGAGGAAAGGCGTGGTCTGCGGCTTGGTAAAGTCCTGGCTGGCGGTCAGCGTTGGCGTGCTGGTGGTAATGGTCAGATTGCCGTAGTCGAGTTCCAGTCCGGGCAGATTGACCACGACGCCCAGAATCGGCGCGGTGACGGTACCGATTTCCAGCCCGCCGCTTCGGCTGATGACGAGGCTGCCGTTGTCCAGCTTGCCGCCGACCTTGGTAAAGGTATTGCCGGGGTCGGTCAGCACCATCGATGTGGCGTTATTGCGCGCCGAGGTGCTGTTCCACAACTGCAAGGCATTGGCCCTGATCGGCGCGGTCTGGGCCAGATTGCCGCCCTTGGTGACCAATAGCGCATTGGCGGTGCCGGCGTCCACCGTGCGATCGATCTGCAGGCCGGCGCCTTCCAGGCGCATATGGTTATTGTGGCTGTTCACCCCGCTGATGCCGTCGACCGTGCCTATGGTCAGGCTGCCGCTGGTGGCATACCAGACCGAGCCGTTCACATCGGCGGCAAAGGTGGTATTGCCCGAGCCGCCACCGATGGTGATGGCGCCATTGCCGCGCATCACCACTGAGCCCGCATTCACGCTCAGGTTGTCGCCTATGATCTTGCCGCCATTGAAGTTAAGCCGTACCAAGCCAGAGCCGGCATTGAGCAGTCCATAAAAACTGGTGGCAGCGCTGCCGGCCGACTCCATGGTGATGGTGCCACCACCGGAGGTGATCTTGCCGATATTGCTGAGCACGCCGCTGCCTTGGGCACGCAGGGCAATGCTGCCGCCGCTGGTCTTGATTTCGGTGTTCTTGTCCTTGAAGGTAATCCCGCCGCTGCCGGTGGAAATGAATTCAACACTGCCGCCGGCCGGACGCGCCAGATCCAGCCGGTTATTGCTGAAATTGCTGTCAAAGGTGATCTGGCCGCTGGCCTGTACCGAGATATTGTTGCTGGCGGCCGCAGTTTGCAGTGCCGTTTGCGACAGGGTGCTGCCGGCTGCGCTGTCGGTGAGGCCGCCACTCGCCAGATTGGCATCGGCATCGCCCGCTGCATTGGTGATCAGCAGATTGGCCGGGTCGAGCAGCAGGCTGCCGAGCTTTCCCGCGCTGGCACTGGTATCGACCTGGCCGGCAAAACTCAGCCGGTGGCCGGAAACCTCCACCTGCCCGCCATTGCCGCCGGCGGCGCCGCCTCGGGCAAAGATGCTGCCCTGAAAACGGGTCTGGCCATCCGACCACACCACCACCTTGCCGCCATTGCCGTGCTCGCCGCCATCGACCAGCAGTCGGGCCGAGCCGGCAATATCGGTCTGGCTGGCATGGGGCGCACTGCCGCTACCCTGCCAATCGCCGCCGACCAGGATGCTGCCACCGCCGCTATTACCGCTGGCATCAAGCAGCGCGCCGTCGTGCAACGCGACCTGCTGGCCGAACAGGCTGATCTGGCCACCACCCGCCTGACTGCCCCGTGCCAGCACCGTGCCGGATATGCGGCTACCGGCATCGGACTGCAGGGTCACGTTTCCGCCGGCCGCGCCGGACACATCGATGCTGCCGCTGGAATCGACATCGCCGCCACTGGCCAGCAGTTCGACCACGCCATCATGGCTGCTGACGCCCCGCGCCTGGATCACGCCGCTATTGTTGACCGCACTGGCCGCCAGCTGGCGGGCAGTACGGGCGCTCAGCACCACCTTGCCGCCATCAGCCTCGATATGGCCGCTATTGATGGCGCCAGCCAGATGGCTGCCGGCTTCTTGCGTGAGTGCGTAGCCGATCAAGCCATCGCCGCTCAGATCCAGCTGCACCTGCCGGCCTGCCGCCAGCAAGACACTGCCAAGCCGCGCCTCTATGCGCCCCTGATTGCTGACTCGCTCGCCGAGCAGCGCAATCCGCCCGCCGGGCTGGCTGCGTAGCAAGCCTTCATTGCGTATTTCGCTCGTCTCGCCATTGCCGGTAAACAGATAGCGGCCGGCCAGGAAGTCGTCATTACGGATACCCAGGGTGCTGGCGATCAGGCCGTGCACATCAACACTGGCGCCAGCGCCGAAATAGATGCCATGCGGATTGACCAGGAACACCTGGCCATTGCCGCGCAGGCTGCCGAGGATGTGTGAAGGGTCGTTGCCCACCACCCGGTTCAACACCACCGAGTTGGCGCCGGGCTGCTGGAAAGTGAATTGTTTGCCGGCGCCGATATTGAACTGCTGCCAGTCGATGATCGCCTTGTCGCTGTACTGCAGCACCCCATTGCTGCCGATCTGTGCCTGTCCCGCCACCAGCGCGGGGCCGGCCGGCAGGCTGGATGCCGGGTCGGCCGCCACCCAAAGCGCCGCCAGGCAAGCGAGCGCCAGTAAAGCCGGGCGGGCGGGAAGGGCCGGATGGGACATCAGAAACTCGCGCTCAGGTTGAACCACAGGCGGACATGCTTACCATCGTCGGCACGGCGGCTGGTAAACGGCGTGGCGATTTCCACTTTAGCCGTGGTGGTCGCGCTCGGGTACACCGCCAGTCCGAGGCCAGCACCGCCGATTTCATCATTGCCATTGCGCAAGCCGGCCTGCTTGTAAACCACATGGGCATAGTCGACAAAGGCGGTGGCCTGCGCCATGCGGCCGAGAATGCTGAACGGCCGGCGTAGCTCCAGACTCAGCAATTCGCCGCTATCGCCGCGCAATTCCGATGGGCGATAGGCACGCACGCTGTCGGGGCCGCCGGCATCGAATTTATCGCTATCGGGCAGGCGCTGGCGGCTGTACACCGAATTGACCTTGGCAAACAGATCGAGGCGCGGCGCAATATTGGCGCTGGCATCGGCGGAAAAGTCGATGCGCAGCTGCTCGGCATCTTGACGCCGGCTATCGGCATTGGAGCGGCCATTGCTCGATAGCGCCAGACGCGTGCTCCAAGCGGTGCCTTCCTCATCGAACCAGCGCTCATTCCAGCTGGCGGTATAAACCGGCAGGCGGGTTTGCGAAATCACGACGCCGAGTGCGTCCTGACTGAGTTTGCGATAGCTGGCAGCAAGGCTCACGCTACGGTCGTGCTGGCGCGAGCGGATCAATGGGTGGTTCCAGCTAAGCTCCTTGGTGTCGGCCAATCCGCCCAGTTGCAGGGCGCCGACAGCACCGGCCACCCGGTAGCGCACTTTGGAGTAAGCCAGGGAGAGACGATCGCCACCGTGGCCGAGTGGCAGGTTGTAGCTGGCCTTGCCGTAATGCAGCAGCTTGTGTTCGCTGACTATGCCGCGCAGTGCCAGCTGGTCGCCGATACCGAGCGGGTTGTTCCAGCTCAGTGCGGCGTCGATACGGGTCTGGCCGATATCTTCGCGCGCCGCATTGGTCAGGGTCAGGTCCAGCGCCAACGGTCTTTCCACGATCTGCAGCAACAAATCCGAGCTGCCGTAGTCGCTACCCGCCTGCAAGGTGGCGCGCGCCTGCAAGCCGGGCTGATCATTGAGCAACAGCAGCTTGCGCTCCAGCAGCGGTAGATTGATCGGCTGGCCGGTCTGCAGGCTGCCACCGCGCTGCAGCAGGGTGTCGCTGCCATAGCGGCGGTTGCCGGCAAGGCGCACCTTACCCAGCACCCCTTCGGCCACTTCGATGCGCACCCGGCCATCGACCACTTTTTGCGCAGTTACCAGGGCACGCGCCAAGGGGTAGCCACGTTGCTGGTAAAAGGCATTCACCGCATCAGCCGCGCGCCCCAGGTCGTACAGATTCAGTTCGCGATCGACAAAGCGCTCTACGACGCGTTTGAGGCGAAAACCATCGAACACCGTGTTGCCGTGAAAATCGATGGCATTGATGCGAAAACGCGGGCCATTGGGGTCGTGTTCGCTTTCTGTGCCATCGCGGCGGAACAGTACTTCGGCCGGCCGCGTGCGTTGCGGTGGCGTTTGTTGCAGTGACTGCACCACGCTGCCAGGCGTGCTCGCCGGTATCGCCGCCAGGCTGGAAATCAGGCAGCCGGCCTGCAGCAGCAAGCGGTGATGGCCTGCTGGTTTGCGTCGCGCCTGATGGGCGCGGTACGGGTGTTTGGCTGCTGGCATCTAGTCGGCCCTGGAAATGGCGTACACATCGGTGGCTTCGCGGCGGCCCTTCAGCTGGTGGCTGCCCATGCCGGCCACCCGCACTTCCGGACGATTGGCAATGCCCTGGTAGGTGGCGCCGTTGACCAGGATGTCCTGCTTCAATTCCTTGGTGAGCGCTTCGAGGCGCGCTGCCACATTGACCGCATCGCCAATCACTGTGTACAGAAAGCGGTCCATCGAGCCGACTTGCCCCGCCACCACCGAGCCGGTGCTGATGCCGATGCCGCTTTCCAGTTTTTGTTCGCCACGCGCCGCGCGTGCAGCATTGAGTTGAGCCAGCCTGTCGCGCATATCCAGCGCCGCCGCGACTGCCGCCCATTCCCGGCCGGGTGCGGCGATGGGCGCGCCGAAGATCACCACGATGGCATCGCCGATAAAGTTGTTGATATACCCACCCCAGGGTTTGACTGCCTCGGCCATTTCGGTGAGGTATTCATTGAGAAAGCTCACCACCTGCTCGGCGCTCATCTGTTCCGAAATGGTGGAAAACTCGCGGATATCGGAAAACAGCACAGTCACCTTGAGGCTCTCGCCACCCAGCTTCACTTCGCCGGTCAGCAGCTTTTCGCGCACCTCGGGCGACACCACCCGGCCGAAGATATCGCGCTCGCGCTCGCGCTCCTTCACGCCGCGCACCATATCGTTAAAGGCATGGGCCAGCGCGCCGACTTCGTCCTGCCAGTAGCTTTCGGCACGCGCCTTGGCATAGTCGCCCTGGCGCATCGCCTCGGCGGCATCGGCCAGCGAATGGATGGGGCGCAACACTAACCGCGCCAGCAGTAAGGCCAGCAAGATGCAGACGATGGCAAGCACTGCCACCGCCGCCAGCACATTGGCGGACAGCCGCCGCAAGGGTTGGGCAAAGACCGATTCCGGCTCATTGACGCCAATAATCCAGCCATGGTGCAAGGGGGCATAGCCGGCAATTTCCAGCTCGCCACTGGCGGGCGAGCGATACACCACATTGCCGGGCTGATCGGCCGGCACCATGGCGCGCGCCAGTTCGGTCATGCCCAGGCTGTCGATCTTGTCGAGCATGAATTGGCGGCCGGCAACAATGCGCTGCTCGACCGATTCCGGCAGCGGCATCAGGCTGCGGTATTGCAGGCGAAAGTCCGGGTGACTGACGATGATGCCATCGCGATTGACCATAAAGGCATAGCGAAAATCGCTGTGCGCGGCTTCCAGTATCCGGGTGATGGCTTCCCCGCGCAGTTTCAGCACCGCCACGCCAGCCGTCTTGCCGTCGGCTCCGGGCACTGGCGCAGAAAAAAATACACCGGGTTGGCGGGTAAGGGCGCCGACTTCGATGTCGGAGATATACATGCTGCCGCGAAAGGCTTGCTGGAAGTAGTCACGATAGCGAAACACCTGGCCGAAAAACTGCGGTTTGGACGCGACCAGGGTGGTGCCCTCATGATCGAGCACCATCAATAGTTCGACATCCTTATTGGCATTGGCCAGCTTGCCCATCTCGGCAGCCACCACCTCGCGATTCGCCGGGCTTGGATCATCGATCAGGCGCGTGACCGCTTCGTGGACCGACAGATAGATCAGAAAGTGCTGGCTGTCGCTGATCAGTTGGTCGATGCGGCCGGCAAGGCTTGAAGCCAGTTGCTGCAGATTGCGCTGCTCGGTCGCCTCGATGCTGGCCAGGCTACCACGTAGCGTGTAGGCGGCACCGAGGCTCATCGGCAGCAGCGATGCCAGCAACAGCAGGCAGGCGAGCTTGGCGGCAACTGGCCAAGTGGTCGGATGGAGGAGGCGGGTGGCGGGCTTGATCACCGGTTTGCTTGCTAAGGCTAGTGTAGGTGCGTGGTAAGCACTGGCGCGGCAGGGGGCTGACCCTGCGCCGCGTCTGGCGTCAACCGTGCCTTTTTAGCTCAAATCGGCTGCGCATGCGCGCTCCGGCTGGATTCACTGCCGCGCTGTACCATAATTGACGACAATTGCCATCAGGCAAGCAGCCGTCCCGGTATCGCGCCGGCTTACCGACACCCGCTGTGCGGCATGATTCGCTGCAATGTTGAACCGTGCTCAGGAGTCAGATCATGAAAGAAGCGTTTATGAACGCCTTTCCCCGCTTGGCCAAGTCGCTGGGGGCCAGTCAGGTGGATGCATTGCTGCGTGTTACTCGCCTGGTCGATCTGCCGGCAGAGCGCATCCTGTTTCGTGACCGCATGCCGGTCGAGTCGATCTTTATGGTGCTCAGCGGCCGCCTGGCGGTAACGGTGGGAGAGGGCGAGCGCTCGGTAGCTCTGGGGGAGGTGGGCGCCGGTGAGTGGCTGGGCGAGGTGTCGGTGTTGTCAGGCAGTATGACTGCGGCGGCGACCGTACGCACCCTCAGCCCCTGCCGCGCCTTGAAGCTGCATTACCAGGATTTTGACCGGCTGATACGCGACAACGACCAATTGGCGAGTACCTTGCTTGCTGATCTGATCGAACTGCTGGCGGCCCGTTTGCGTGTATCGGCTGCGGCTACCGGCCAGCAATGGGGGGCATGATGGAGTTACACGCGTTTTTGCGGAATCTGCCGGCGTTCGAAGCGTTCAACGATACGCATCTGCACGCCTTGATGGCAGCCTTGCAGGTAGAGGACTGCCCTGATGGCTATGTATTCATCCACCAGGGCGAGAGCAATGGTGCCATGTTCATGATCTTGTCCGGCACCGTCGGGGTGATACGTGCCGATGCACCGGGCGAAACGCGCTATGCGGTCAGGGAGCTGCGCGATGGCGAAGTGTTCGGCCTGTTATCGCTGATTGACGATATGCCGGCCGCCGCTACCTGTGTGGCACAAGGTGCAGTGACCATCGCCGCCTTGACCCGGGAAGCGTTTGACTCCCTGGTCGAGCAAGCCCCGCCCATCGCCCACCAGCTGCGCTATATGATTGCGGTGCAGCTGGCGCGTGACCTGCAAGAGCAAAGCGAGTTCTTGCGCCGGCGCATGGCTGGCCAGTAACCCGGTCCTGCCCGGCAATGCCGCGCAGGCTCGGGTTGCCATCTGCCTCAAGCCGCTTGGGCAGCGGTCAGCGCAGCAATTTGTACCCGCGCAGCGGCAAACGCTGCATCACGCGTCTCGGCCCCCATGGCCAAGCCCTGGGCGTGGATTACCGTAATGCTGCGGATACCGACGAAGTTCAATACCGCTTTCAGATAGTCCTCATGTGCTGCGGCGCTTGGCGAGCCAGCATGCTTGCCGCCAGCTGTGGAAACGATAAACACCTGCTTGTCGGCCACCAGGCCTTCCGGGCCGTTGGCGCCATATTTGAAAGTCTTGCCGGCCACTACGATGCGGTCGATCCAGGCGCGCAGCTGGCTGGGAATGGCGAAGTTATACATTGGCGCGCCGATTACCAGCACATCAGCCTGCAAGAACTCGTTCAGCACCTGCTCGGACAAGGCTGCCTCATGCTGCTGGGCGATGGTGCGCAATTCGGCCGGGGTGCCGTTTGCGGCCAAGGTACTGCCGGCCAGGTGGCTGATGCTGTCGGCTGCGAGATCGCGGTAGTTCAGCTCGATGCCGCTATGGCGGCTGCGCAGAGCGGCAACGACTTCATTGCCGAGTTGGCGAGAGGCCGAGGCGTCGCCGAGGATGCTGGAGTCGAGGTGCAATACTTTCATGATGTTCTCCTGAGTGGTGCCGAAGTGGCGATTGGCTATGAACGAAGCTTACTGATGTGATGAAAAGCTGATTAGTCCGCAAAAATGCGATAGATTGTTCTACTCATGGGACAATAAGAGTGGTCGTCATGCAGGACCTGAATGATCTGCACTACTTTGCACGTGTGGTGGAGGCGGGCGGTTTCAGCGCGGCAGCCAGATTGCTTGGCCTGCCCAAATCAAGGTTGTCGCGGCGAGTAGCCGAGCTGGAAGTCAGGCTGGGCGCGCGTTTGCTGCAAAGAACAACAAGAAAGCTAGTGTTGACCGAGGTAGGCGGGCGCTTTTACCAGCATTGCCAGGCGATGTTGCAAGAGGCAGAGGCGGCCGAGCAGACCATTGCGGCCCTGACCGAGGTACCGCGTGGTCGCTTGCGCGTTTCGTGTCCGGTGGCTTTGGCACAGGGCGAGTTGTCGCGCTTTCTGCCTGAGTTCCTATCGCGCTACCCGCAGGTACGGCTGGAAATGCTGCTGGTCAATCGGCGCGTCGATCTGTTTGAAGAGGCGGTGGATGTGGCGCTACGGGTGCGCGCCGAGGGCGATGAAGATCCGGCCCTGGTATCGCGGCGCCTGCGGCCGGCGGAATCCATCCTGGTGGCGGCGCCCGGCCTGCTGGCCGGTAAAGCCATATCCACGCCGGCTGACTTGCAGGCTCTGCCGGTGCTCGGGGCGATCGAGGCGGATCGGCGCGTGCATTGGCGACTATTCGATGCTGATGGCGAGGTCGCCGATATCGCCGCCGAACCGCGACTCGCTGCCGACGATTTTGTCCTGCGCCGGGTGGCGGCTGTGGCCGGCCTGGGAGTGACCATGTTGCCAAGGGTGCTGTGTGCCGATGAGCTGGCCCAAGGCACGCTGCTGCAGGTATTGCCGAATTGGCGGCTATCGGGCGGCAATCTGCAGGCGGTGTATGCGCATCGCCGCGGCCTGTTGCCGGCAATGCGCGCCTTTATCGATTTCCTGGTGGAAGCCTATTCACGCGAGCCGGGGCGGGCGGTGTAGCTGCAAGCGCAGCTACAGTCCCGCTTTCCTTGCCGCCTTAGCTCAGGCCCTTGGGCAGCGAGAACACGATGCCCTCGGCAATGCCGTCCATATCACGCACCACCTGCGCGCCCAGCGCTTCGATGCGGGCAATGACCTCCTGCACCAGTACTTCAGGCGCCGATGCGCCAGCTGTCACGCCGATATTGCGCTTGCCGACAAACCAGGCGTCTTGCAATTCACCGGCATTGTCGACCAGATAGGCATCGAGGCCAGCGTTGGCTGCCACTTCACGCAGGCGGTTGGAATTGGAGCTATTGGTGGAGCCGACCACGATCACCAGATCTGTCTGGGTGCTGAGTTTCTTGACTGCATCCTGGCGATTCTGCGTGGCATAGCAAATATCGTCCTTCTTCGGTCCGACGATATGCGGGAAGTGTTGCTTCAGGGCGCTGACCACGGTAGCCGCATCGTCCACGCTCAAGGTGGTCTGGGTGACATAGGCAAGCTTTTCCGCGTTGGCCACCTGCAAGCTAGCCGCATCGTCGGCCGTTTCCACCAGATACATGCCGCCGTCCGACTGACCCATGGTGCCCTCGACTTCCGGATGGCCCTTGTGGCCGACCATGACGATTTCAAAGCCTTGCTCGCGCAGACGTTTGACTTCCAGATGCACCTTGGTGACCAGTGGACAGGTGGCATCGAACACGGTGAGTCCGCGTGCTTCGGCGTCGCGGCGCACTGCTTGCGGCACTCCATGCGCCGAAAAAATCAGGGTGGCGCCGGCTGGCACTTCATCGAGCGCTTCGATAAAGATGGCGCCTTTCTTTTTCAGGTCTTCCACCACGAATTTATTGTGCACCACCTCATGCCGCACATAGATCGGTGCGCCAAAGCGCTCCAGCGCCCGCTCGACAATGGCGATGGCCCGATCGACCCCTGCGCAGAAACCGCGTGGATTGGCGAGGATGACTTGCATGGTGCTCATGGTGGAATACCGCTTGCAGTGAAAAGAGCGCGCATTTTACCGGAAGCTGCGCGGAGGGCGGCAATCATTGCTGCTGGCGCAGCCCTGCATAGTTTAAGCAATCCACGCATGCCGATGGTTTGTGGCAGTAATACCAGCGCGCCGATACGGCTAGCCGACTAAAGTCAGGCTTCGCGCCTACTTCTAGCCGGATTTCACCATGTTCAAAGCCTCACCCTCTCTTGCTCTTGCACTGGCCAGTCTGGGCAGCTTCGCTGATCTTGTCGTTGGCAATGCCGCGGCGCCAGTTGACTTCGGCGCCTTGCCGGTGGCGCAAACCAGCATTCAGCAGCTGAGCATCAAAAACAGCGGCACCGCTGCCGAGACCATTGCTGACGCCACCATCCTGATCGACTTCGCCACCTGTTTGTCTACCGATTGCCCGGTAGGCGATGCCCAATCGTTCTACCTGCCAGGCAAGGGCAGCTCATGTATTGGCCAGAGCTTGGCCCCTGGCGCCAGCTGCGAACTCGCTGTGGCTTTCCGTCCGCGTCAGTCACGCAAATTGCTTGCGACGCTGGTGATCAAAGGCAGCAGCCAGACTGCTCGTGCCACGCTTGCCGGCACTGGTCAGCCCAATGATGTGGACTGTGTGCTTGACTGGGCCGAGCGCCAATACGCCAGCGCCTTTTCCGAGCCCTTGCAAGGCGTGACTAGCCTGCGCGAGCCGTTTTATGGTCGCTGTTACCTGAATGGCGCGCTGTGCTTGGGCGCAGATGTGTTCTACCCGCCAGGCGTGGCAACTTTTGCGCCACCGACCTTGTTTCTGGCAACGCCGCAGGGCAGCCAGCGCCTGGACTGGCTGGGGACCTTTGCCAAGGCAGCCAGTTGCAAGCAGTAGCAGTACAGCCCGATGCGAGCTGATTGTCGTGGCGGTTCAGGCGCCAGCGGCCACAGGCAAGCGCGCAAGTTTGCCCCCGATGGGCTGGTAGCGGGTATGCTGGCGCTGGCAATTGTGCCAGCCCGCTCGCGAATGGGTGGTAGACCATGGCAAAACCCGCGCACCTGCATGTATCGGACCTGCACCACGCCAGCCGTCTGGCGGTGGACGGCATTATCGGCGTGAGCCATATCGTCGAGTCCATGCATCGCAATATTGCTGCCCGACCCGGCTTGCTGGCGCCGATGCTGACCGGGCCCAGCAGCGGGCTGACCGGCTTTGTGTACCGCAGCATTCGTGCCATCACCTCACTAAGCGGCGGGTTGCTCACCCAGATATTGCGTCGCCTGCCAAAGCTTGAGCGCAGCGCCACACCGGAGCGTGATGCAGCGCTGTCCATTCTCAATGGCGTGATTGGCGATCACCTGGCCCACAGCGGCAATGCGCTCGCCATATCGATGCAATTTCGCCGCCAGGGCGAGGCTCTGCCAATGCAGCGCGAGGCGCTTTCCGCGCTATGGCCTGAGGCGAATAGTCGTCTGATGGTGTTTGTTCATGGTCTGTGCATGAACGATCGGCACTGGGCAAATGCGAGCGGCTCGCCGGCAGCGCGCCTGGCGGCAGATGCCGGCTTTATCGATATCTACCTGCACTACAACAGCGGTAGGCATATCTCCCACAACGGCCGCGACTTCGCTCGGCTGCTCGCTGCCTTGCTGGCGCAGTGGCCGAAGCCGGTGAGCGAATTGGTCATTATCGGTCACAGCATGGGCGGGCTGGTGGCGCGTAGCGCCTGTCATCATGCCAAGCAGGCACATCTGGACTGGCTGACCCGCTTGCGCGCGATGGTGTTTCTCGGCACGCCCCACCATGGTGCGCCCCTGGAGCGTGGCGGCAATGTCGTGGACCGTCTGCTGGCGGCCAGCCCCTATTCCGCACCGCTAGCTCGTCTTGGCAGGCTGCGCAGCGCTGGCATTACCGACTTGCGCCATGGTTATCTGCGCGACAGCGACTGGCAAGGCGAGGCGCCAGGCAGAGGGGCCGACGCGCCCAGCTCACTGCCCTTGCCGGCCGGCATTGCCTGCTTTGCCCTGGCCGCCACTTTGGGCAAGCGGGACGCCAGCCTGGCCGGCCGTCTGCTTGGTGATGGCCTGGTACCGATAGACAGTGCGCTGGGGCGGCACCAAGACCGCGCCCGTCAGCTGGCCTTTACTGCCGATCACTGCGCAGTCGTTCCCGAAACCGGTCATCTTGCAATGCTTGGCAGCGAAGCGGTGTTCGCGCAACTGGCGCGCTGGCTGGACGCGACATTGCCCGACACGGCGCGTTGATACCAGCATTCGCCAGTTTGGTAGCGGCAATGGCGCGTTCCATCGCACGCTTCCCCCAAGGGGCTGACGCATCTTATCCTTGGCGCCTTTCCTGACTTTGCGCGCCATGACTCAATCTGCCATTACTCTGAATGACCAGCCTATCCCGATGGAGGCCTCTGTCGAGGCGGCGGGTTGGCTAGGCCGCGCGCGGCATTACCCGGTGTTCAGCGTTACCTGGTATCGCTACCGGACGCTATCTACGGTTGCGCTGATGGTTGCACTGGAGTGCATCGTTGCCGTGGCGGCGGTGGCATCGGGCAGCGATGTGCAGACGGTGCTGGCTGTTCTGATTCCATCGGGTCTTGCTGGAGCCTTGTTGTGCGCTGTGGCGCCTGGCCTGGCCGTGTTGGTCAGACGACAACATCTGGCTCCGCGCAAAGAGGCAATTTCCATTGTTATGGCATTGGCAATCGGCTTCACCATTTCCGATCTATCCGGCGACGCCATTCACTATCTGTTCAAGCTGGGATTGATGGGAGATGGACATGCGCGCGCCCAGCTGGTCGGTAGTGGCTCGGTCAAGATCACGCCCGAAGCACCTGCGGCGAAAGCTGCCGATGTTGTTGGCCCGCCAGTGCCGGCCAAGGTATTGGCGCCTCGCGCTGAGCTGGCCGCCGAGGCAAGGAGCAATTACCTAGGTGCAGCGATCACCTGGGCGCTGAAGGTCTGGCTTGCCGGCGGCTGGAGCTTGATTGCCTATTTCGGCCAACGTCGGCGCATTGCCGAAGCCTTGCGCCAGCAAGCGCTGGCCAAGGCGCAGGCTGCGCGCAATGAAGCCGAGCTAAAGCTGTCGGTACTCGCCGCGCAGATCGAGCCGCACTTCCTGTTCAATACCCTGGCCGGTGTGCGTTCGGCGGTCGTGTCCGACCCGGAGCGAGCGGTAGTGATCATCGATCATCTCGTTGCCTATCTGCGCGCCACCATTCCCCAGCTGCGCAGCGAAGGCGGCAGCACCCAGGGCCGCCTGGGGAGCCAGGTGGATGCCGCTCGCGCTTATCTGGGCTTGATGCGGGCACGCATTCCACGGCTGGCATTCGATTTCGAGGTGGATGCCTCGGTCAATGATGCTCATTTGCCGCCGCTTACCCTGATTTCCCTGGTAGAAAATGCCGTCAAGCATGGCATCGAGCCGAAGATAGGACCAGGCCATATCACGGTGAGCGCGAAGCGCCTGTTCGACGGCAGCGCCGCCTTGCTGGTGGTCAGCGTCAGCGACGATGGTGTCGGATTTGGCGGCACCACAGCCGGCTCGGGCATCGGCCTTGCCAATATTCGCGAACGCTTCCGGGTGATTTATGGCGAAAAGGCCAGCCTGGTCCTAAAGGCCCGCCCCGATGGCGGCGTCATCGCCGAAGTACGCCTGCCTTTATTCATGGATTCGAGGAGTTGATCTATGCCAAACGCCATCATTGCTGATGATGAAGACCTGCCGCGCGATGAGCTGCGCCGTATGTTGGCGCAAGCCTGGCCGGAGCTAACGATACTGGCCGGTTGCGAGCATGGCGAAGAGGCCTTGCAGGCCATCACCCGCTTGCAGCCGGATATCGCCTTTCTCGATATCCGCATGCCTGGCCTATCCGGCATGGATGTGGCGCATGCGGTGCAGGGGCGTTGTCAGATCGTGTTTACCACGGCTTATGATCAGTACGCCGTCAATGCCTTTGAGGCGGGCGCGATCGACTACCTGCTCAAGCCGATTACCCAAGAGCGGTTGGACCAGGCGATCGCGCGGCTGAAACGTCGCCGCGCCGAGCCTACTGGCGCCGACAGTGATCTGTCGCAGCTGATGGCTGAGCTGGATCGCCGTCTGCGTGCGCCAGCGGCCGAGCGCATCCGCTGGATCAGCGCCAGCGTTGGCGACACCATCAAAATGTTTCCGGTCGAACAGATCCTGTTTTTCGAATCCGATGAAAAGTACACAAGGGTGGTGAGCACGGAAGACGAGGCTCATGTGCGCAAGCCGCTCAAGGAGTTGATCAATGGGCTGGATCCGGAGGATTTCTGGCAGATTCACCGTGGCGTGGTGGTGCGCGCCGATGCGATTTCACGGGCGCGGCGTGACGAGTTGGGCCGCATCACCGTGGAATTGCGTGGCCGCGATGAAAAGCTCAAGGTCAGTCAAGGCTATGCCTGGCGCTTCAAGACCATGTAGGGCTGCGTGTATTGCGACAGTGCGAATAAAATTTGCGCGACCGGCCCGTGCTTCGCATGGTCTAATACGGCCCGCCGAAAAACCGCTTCGGCACTGGTTCAGGGGGCACTACCGGGTGAGTGCCTTCCGGTTTGCAGACTCTTTTGGAGCAATTTACGCCATGACTCAACGCCGTCCCTCGCCGAAGCTGATCGGTCTCGCCCTCTCGCTTGCTTGCGCCTTCAGCGCCCAGGCCGCCGGTACGCTGAATGTGTACAACTGGAACGACTATATCGCCGATGACACCATCGCCAATTTCGAAAAGGCGACTGGCACCAAGGTGCATTACGATATGTACGACAGCAATGAGGTGCTGCAGGCCAAATTGCTGACCGGCAAGTCCGGCTATGACGTGGTTTACCCTTCGGCCGACTTTGCCGGCAACCAGATCAAGGCTGGCGTTTACCTCAAGCTCGACAAGTCCAAGCTGCCCAATCTGGCCAATCTGAATCCGGAATTCCTGAAGAAGCTGGAAACGGTAGACCCGGGCAACCAGTACCTCACGCCGTATATGTGGGGCACCATGGCTTTCGGCATCAATGTCGACAAGGTGAAGAAGGCGCTCGGCAATGAGCCGATGCCGGCCGATAGCTGGGAGTTGGTGTTCAATCCCAAGTACACCAGCAAGCTCAAGAGCTGCGGCATTTCCTTTATCGATATGCCGAAGAATCTGTTTGCCATGGTCAATGTCGCCAATGGCCGCAAAGCCAACGATTACTCGTCTGCCGCCATCGCTGCGAACCTCGATATCTTGAAGAAGGTGCGCAAGGACATCCGCGTGTTCAATGCCTCGCCGATCGATCTGCTGGCAAATGGCGATGTCTGCGTAGCCCAGTCCTACAACGGCGATGTCTATCAGGCACGCGACAAGGCTGCCCAGGCCAAGAAGCCGCAGAACCTCGAATACATCGTGCCGGAGAAAGGCACCATCCTGTGGATCGACGCCCTGGCGATTCCGAAAGACTCGAAGAACGTCGCCAATGCCTATGCCTGGATCAACAATGTGCTCGATCCCAAGGTGGTGGCCGGTATTTCCAACAAGGTCAACTATGCCAATCCCAATGCCAAGGCGACCCCGCTAGTCGACAAGCGCCTGACCGGCGACGCCAAGATCTATCTGGCCGCCGATCAGCTGGCCAAGCTGCAACCGCTCGCTGCAGTGGACCAGCCTACCCAGGCCGCGCTGACCAAGGCGTTCGAGCAGTTCAAGACCGCCAAGTAAGCAGCAAACGAACGAGCCGGGCTTGCCCGGCTTTTTTGCGCCAATCGAAATGGCAAGCGGCGCTTACGCGGTTGGCCTAGTCTGCCGCCGCCGGCTACACTGCCTGCTTGCCAACAGGGAGCTGCCCCATGTATTTGCTTGCGCATCGTGGCTATCACGCTGAGTGCCCGGAAAACACCATGGCGGCCTTCGAGGCGGCGCTGGCCATCGGCTTTGAAGGCATCGAGACCGATGTACGGGTGTCGGCGGATAGCTTGCCCATCTTGTTCCACGACCGCGTCGCCAAAAATGGCGAGCCGGTGGCTGCACTGACCCGCAAACAGCTATCGCAGCTGGCCGGCTATGAGGTGCCGACACTGGAAGAAGCGCTCGATGCCTTTGCGCAGTGCTGGTGGAATATCGAGATCAAGACGCCGGCTGCCGCCAGCCTGGCGCTACCGATCTTGAGCCGCTATGAGGACAGCCATCGCCTTTTGGTCACCTCGTTCCGTCACGATGTCGTATTGGCGGCCTCCGCACATTTGAGTGCAACTGAATGCGGCCTCCTCAATGCCCATCGCCCGGCCGCGCTCAACAGTCTTTTGCATGCTGCGCTGGATCATCGCAATATACGCACCCTGGTATGGGATTGCGAGATCGTCGATGCCGACATGCTGCGCCAGGCCAATGCGCTGGGGTTTCGCAATGCGGTGTACGGCGCCAAGACGGCTTACGAGCATCAATTGATGCGCGAATTCGGCGTACATACGCTGATCACCGACTACCCGCGCCACGCGGGCCTGCTGCAGTAAGGAAACACGGCAGGTTTTTCTGGCATGAAATCAGCCGCTTGCGCGCGCCTGCGTTGGCGGCTGCCCGCGTGAGCCATGATGGCAGGGCAGGGAACCGGCAAATGCGTGCGCTGTCCTTACACCGCGCGCGGGCGATTCGGTTAGAATCGCCGTCTTCCATCCCACCGCTTACGGATGCACAACATGTTGAAAGGCAGTCTGGTCGCCCTGGTGACCCCGATGTTCGAGGACGGCAGCCTCGATTTCGCCAGTCTGAAAAAGCTGGTCGAGTTCCATGTCGAAGCTGGCACGGTCGGTATCGTGGCGGTTGGTACCACCGGTGAATCGGCCACCCTGAACGTCGATGAGCATATCCAGGTGGTGAAGGCCACGGTGGAAGCCGCAGCGGGGCGCCTCAAGGTGATCGCCGGTACCGGCGCCAATTCCACCAGCGAAGCCATCGAGCTATCGCGCCTGGCAAAGGCCGCCGGCGCCGATATGTCGCTGTCGGTAGTGCCGTACTACAACAAACCCACGCAGGAAGGCATCTATCGCCATTACAAGGCGATTGCC
>NZ_JAYRLZ010000214.1:0-7617 GCF_041904975.1 Chitinimonas sp.
CTATACCGCATCGGCACTCAGCTTCATGCTGGAAAACCTGGCCAAGCCAGTCGTTGTCACCGGTTCAATGGTGCCACTGGCAGAGCAGCCCAATGATGCCGAGCAGAACCTGATCGATGCCTTTCACTGGGCCTGCGAGTCTGGGCTGCACGAGGTGTGCGTGGCCTTCAATCGCTTGCTGCTACGCGGCAACCGCAGCCGCAAGCTGTGGGGTGCGGAAATCGGCGCCTTTGGTTCGCCCAATTATCCGATTCTCGGCCGGGTGCAGGGCGAGTACGAGTTCAATCCGGCGCTATGCCTGCCCAAGCCCCGCGAGGCCTTTTTTGCCCATAGCATCAATCCGCGGCTGGATATCGTCGGCATCAAGCTGTATCCGGGGCGCACCACCCATATGATCGAATCGGTGCTGGCCAGCGCGCCAGCCGGCGTGGTGCTGGAAAGCTATGGCAGCGGCAATGCACCGGATGCCGACACTGGCCTGATGGAGGCATTCGCCCAAGCGGTAGAGCGCGGCACCGTGCTGGTCAATTGCACCCAGTGCATCTCCGGCCGGGTAGATATGGATGACTACGCAGCCGGATCGGCGCTGGCACGCGCCGGCCTGGTATCGGGGCGCGATATGACGCCGGAAGCAGCCCTGTGCAAGCTGTACTTCCTGCTATCACGCGCCGGCGATGTGCTGGGCCATGGCGAACGGATCCCCCTGTCACTACGCGGAGAATTGACCGCCGGCTGAAAGCGGCCAGCAATCCGGCGAGCGGTGATCCAGAATCAGAAATCAGCAGAGCGCGCCGCTCTGGACGCCATAACGAGATCATGGCCGACACCATGCCCTACACCTTGCAAGCCTTGCAAAACCTGCTCGAGGAGGCATCGGGCCAATTTGTGGCGCACCACCACGGCTTTGTGCTGCATAGCCACTTCCAGCCGATTTACAGCTTTGCCCATCGCCGGGTGGTGGGGCATGAAGGCTTGATGCGCGCCTGGCATGAAAACGGCAAGGCTATATCGCCCTACACCGTGTTTGCCTCGGCCAAGAGCGAGCAAGAGCTGGTACACTGGACCGGCTATCGCGCTTGCTGCATGGCCGCAATTTCTGCCATCAGCCCAGCCCGGCCGATGCGCCACCGCAATGGCTATTCCTCAATGCCGAACCGAATGCGTTTGCCCACGCCGGGCAGTACGGGCGTTTCTTTCCCGAGCTGCTGTCCACACTAGGATTGCCCGCCGAAAAAGTGGTGGTCGAAGTTCTGGAAACGGCGATCGAGAGTCACCGGCACTTGGCCCATGCCGTCGATTACTTCCGCGATATGGGCTGCCTGATCGCCATCGACGACTTTGGTGCCGGACACTCCAATGTCGACCGAATCTGGCGCTTGCGGCCCGATATCGTCAAACTCGATCGCAGCCTGATTGCCGATGCCAGCAATAATCTGCAAGCGCGCCAGATTTTGCCGGGTCTGGTCAACCTGTTGCATGAAGCAGGCGCACTGGTGCTGGCCGAGGGTATTGAAAGCCATGCCGAGGCAATGCTGGCTCTTGAAGCCGATTGTGATCTGGTACAGGGCTATTACTTCGGCATGCCAGCTGCCAGCCTGGTACCCACCGACGAGCCCAACCCCTTGTTCGAAGCGCTATGGCAGGACTTCAGCGCCGCCATGCAGCGCGAGATCGAGCACAACCAGCAACAAATGTCGCTTTATACCTCGGGCATGCTAAAGGCCGCTGCGCGCATCAGTGATGGCGAGCCGCTCGACCTTGCCGGTCAGGGTTTTATGGCGCTACCTGCGGCCATCCGGTTGTTCATGCTCGATGGACAGGGCCACCAGTCCGGCAGCTTCATGCTGAACGAGCTGGCAAATGAAAACCCGTTGCGCTTTGCGCCACTGAACAATGTGGAAGGTGCTGTCTGGTCGCGGCGCCACTACTTCCGCCTGGCCATGAAGCGCTTTGGCGAGTTGCAGGTATCGCGGCCTTATCTGTCGATCGCCGGTGAGCTGGCCTGCGTCACCCTGTCCATCGGCCTGATGATCGACGGCAAGCCGCATGTGCTGTGCGGCGATCTGCATTGGCTGGGCCATCTGGCATTCGACGAAAAGCCGACAAGCGTGATAGACTCCGGCAGTTGATCGCGTTGGCGTTCAATGTTGTCCATGGCGGGTCTCCCCGCATTGCCAAGTCGTGAACCTGGTCAGGTCCGGAAGGAAGCAGCCACAGCGATGCAGGCAAGTGCCGGGGGTCGGGCTCGCCACCCTCCCCTTTCGTCACAGCCCCCTCGCTTGCCATTTGCATATTTGGCTTAGAGCCATTGCTCGAATTGGCGTAAAATTACGCAATTCTTACTCTTTGGCATGCATGCGATGAAAACCCGCGACCGCATCGTTCAGGAAAGCCTGACCCTGTTCAATCAGCATGGCGAGCGGCCGATCACCACCAATCATATCGCCGCCCATCTCGGCATCAGCCCCGGCAATCTTTACTATCACTTCCGTAACAAGGAAGAGATCATCCACCAGATCTTCCGCAATTATCAGGAATACATGCGCGAACATCTGCGTATTCCGGAAACGCGGGTGCTCGAGCCGCAAGACCTGGCGCGCTATCTCGATGCCTCATTCGCCGCCATGTGGCAGTACCGCTTCCTGTTCTACGACCTTCCCGGACTGCTGTCGCGCAACCAGCCCTTGCAGGATGACTACCACGCCTTCGTCAAGCACGAGCTGGCGCCCTTGCTGGCCCAGGCATTCGGCCAGTTTGCCGCCATCGGCTTCCTCAATATGGCGCCTGCCGACATCATGCCCTTGGCCACCAACGCCTGGATCATCGTGAAATTCTGGTTCCCGTTCCGGCAAACCATCCGCCCCGACACACCGATCAGCGAAGAAACCAGCAAGCTCGGTGTCCGCCAGGTACTGGCCCTGCTCAAGCCCTATGTGCAACCGGACTTCGCCGAGGTTTTTGCCGGTATCGAAGCGCAGTACTGAGGCATGCGCCAAGGCGCTCGGGCTTTCGACGTGGTTTCGCGGCTCAGGCCATTTACCCCATCCCCTACCCCCTTGATGGGAGAGGCGCTACTGCCCCTGGCTTTTCCCGCCTCATCTGGCTGAAGCTTTGCGGAAAAACAACGTCAGCAGACGGCCCGATTCGCTCACAACATGCTCAGGCTGGCCAAGCCACCTCACGCCCGGTCAGGCTGCGCGCCAGCAGGCTGGCATTGCGCGCCGCCAGGCCGTAGATCGACAGCTGCGGATTGGCACCAATGGAAGTCGGGAATAGCGAGCCATCCATGACAAACAGACCACCAAGCTGGTGAAACTGCCCGGTATCGCTGCAAACGCCCGCCTGTGGCATGGCGGCCATGCCGCAGCCGCCCATCACATGGGCCGACACCACCTTGGCGCGCAGGACTTCCATCGGCAGCCTGGCAATTTCCGCCTTGGCCTCGGACCAGCTGCGATAGCCGCCGGCAGGTGCATCCTCATGGATCGGCAATACCCGCTCGGCACCAGCGGCAAATTGCAGCTCGGCCATGGTCAGGTAGGCACGGCGCATGCCCTCCCACACAAAGTCGCCAAGCGGATAATCGAGCAAGGGCGTGCCGTCGCGTTTTAGCCCCACCGTACCGCCCTGACTCTGCGGATGAAAGCCATCACGCAACAGGGCCAGCGTCACCTGCAGCCGATCAAACTGGCTCATGATCTGACGGTGCTGGGCACCAAAGCCCGACAGGGTGATGGCAGTCAGCACCGGATGTAGCGGCGGCGTTTCCAGCTTGTAACCGATGGCGCCATCGATGGCCTGGGTTTGCAGGAAGTGGTCGGAGTAGATGCTCTGCGGCGCGCCACTCCAGCCCTCCACCTTGTGCGGCATTACCGCGCCCGACACATTGACCGGGTGCAAGAAGGTGCGCCGGCCAATCAAGCCATGCGGGTCGGGCAGGCCGGAGCGCAGCATCAAGGCCGGCGTATTGATGGCGCCACCAGCCAGAACGACGGTCTTGGCCTGGATGGTAATGGTCTTGCCTGAAGGCGAGATGCCATCGGCCTGCATGGCCACGCAGGCCAGCCCGCTAGCATGGTCGCCACTGTGCAACACGCGTTCGGCGCGGGCATGGGTCAACAGGATGGCGCCATGATCCAGTGCCGCCGGGATGGTGGTGATCAGCATCGACTGCTTGGCATTGGCCGGGCAGCCCATGCCGCAATAGCCGAGATTCAGGCAGCCCTTCACATTGCGGCGGATTTTCGACCAGTGGATGCCGACCTTGTCCGCCCCCTTCATCAGCACCCGGTTATTGGCATTGGGCTCGACGGCCCAGTCGATCACGCTGAGCCGCTGCTCGGCCTTGGCGAACCACGGCGCCATCTGCTCGACACCCAACGCCTTGAGGCCAAACTGCGACTGCCAAAAGCCCAGGGTGGACGGCGGGGTGCGAAAGCTCGAGGTCCAGTTCACCGTGGTCGAGCCGCCTACCGTGCGGCCCTGCAGGATAGTGATCCCTTTGTCGCGAGTCTGCCGGCCGGCTGATTCCTGATAAAGCGCCGGGTAGGCATCGGCTTCGCGCATCTTGAAGTCGCGCGAGGCATAGCGCAGCGCGCCCTCCTCCACAATCACCACTTTCAGGCCGGCCAGTGCCAGGATTTCGGCAGCCATGCCGCCACCGGCACCCGAGCCGACAATCACCACATCGGCGCTCAAGGTCAAATTGTCTTGCAGCATGGCTGCATCACGCACATCCCAGCGACCGGAAGCCAGCCCCGCCGCAATCACATCCCTAAGCATTCCAGAAATCCTTCATAAAGGCCGGCGGCCCCTCATAGCCAATGCCGCCCCAGGCAGCAGTGCTGCCATACCAGGCAGCAAACACGATCTGATGCAGGGCCTGATAGCCGCTGCGCATCAGGCTGAACGAGGAATAGCGCCACCGGGTGAGGAAATTGGCGATGGCGATGTCATCGGCCTCCAGCCAATCGGCCTGCACACCCAGCAGCCAGCGGCGGCTCAGCGGCTGATTGAGCAAGGCCAGCAGATCTTTCACCTCTTCCTGCACCAGCAGCGGCAAGCCGGCGATGGCCACATCGCAGCCATGTACCGCTGCTTCAATCGCCGCCTGGCGCAAGGCGGATTCTGTCGGCAGGGCATCGGCCAGCATGACGCGGGCGATAGCGGCCATTGCCGTACGACCTGGTGCATCGAGAATGCGGAAATGGCGCTCATCGGCAAATGGCAGAATGCCAGCCGCCCGGAAGGGGCCATGGGCAAGGCGCGCCGTGCCCAGCAGCAGCGCGCCGGCAAGGCCGGTTTTGATCAATTGACGTCGGCTAAGCATGAAAACTCGTGATGGGAAGGCAGATAGTCCTGCGGAACTATCGAAAAAATCCAAGCAACTTCAGTTGACACAGAGGGCACTGAGTACACAGAGGGCGCCGAGAAAATCAATTCAGCAAACCCGTTTGTCGAGCCGATTTGCTGCACCCGCAAGCATCGATGCATGACGGATGCATAAGAAACGAGAATTTCCCCTGTGCCTTCTATCGCAGCATCAGCTTCAACAGCTGCTCCACCCGCTTGCCATACGGCGGCCTTAGCAGCCAGACACCATTGATGCGGCTCTGCGCAAACACCGGCTTCATCTTGGAGAAGGTCTCGAAGCCTTCGCGGCCATGGTAGTGGCCCATACCCGAAGGCCCGACGCCGCCAAACGGCAGGTCATCCTGACCGACATGCATCACCGTTTCATTGAGGCCGACGCCGCCCGAAATGGTCTGCCCCAACATGCGCTTGATGCGATGGGCATCGTAATCGAAGTAGTACAGCGCCAAGGGTCGGGGATGGGCGTTGATATAGTCGATGGCTTCATCGAGCCGCTCATAAGTCAGCACCGGCAAGATTGGCCCGAAGATTTCATCCTGCATCACCCGCATGCCGTCGTTGACATTGAGCACCAAGGTCGGCGCCAGCTTGCCGCTGGCCGGGTCGTTATCGGCAAGCGTGATTATCTGGGCGCCTTTTTCGGCGGCGTCATCCAGATACGATTGCAAACGCGCCAGATGGCGCCCATTGACCACCGCGGTGTAGTCGGGGTTGGCAGGGAGATTCGGATACCAGCGCTGCACCACCGCACGCGCTGCCTCGACAAATGCGGCCTCCTGGCCACGCTTCACGAACACATAGTCAGGTGCCACGCAGGTCTGGCCGGCGTTGAGGCATTTGCCATGCAGAATGCGCTCGGCCGCCGTGGCGATGGCATAGTCGGGCGCTACTACCGTCGGCGATTTACCGCCCAGTTCCAGCGTCACCGGGGTCAGATTGTCGGATGCCGCCCGCATCACCTGCTTGCCCACCGAGGTAGAGCCGGTAAACAACAGATGATCCCACGGCATGCCGGCAAATGCCTGGGCAACCTCGACACCGCCATTGATGACGCAGACTTCATCCTCGTCGAAATACTCGGCAATCAGCCGGCGAAAGGTTTCGCCAAAGCGCGGGGTGAATTCGGACATCTTCACGACTGCACGGTTACCGGCCGCCAGTGCGGCGGTCAGCGGGCCCACCGCCAGAAACAGCGGGTAGTTCCACGGCACGATCACCCCCACCACGCCCAAAGGCTGCGGGATCACCATATTGCTGGCCGGCATGAACCAGATCGACACGCCACGGCGCTGCGGTTTCATCCATTTGCGCAATTTGCCCAGCATATGGTCGATGCCGGCAAGGCTGGGGAAGATCTCCAGCGTGCGGGTTTCATGCGCCGAGCGATGGCCGAAATCAGCGGAAATTGCGGCAGCAATTTCATCGCCATGCTTGGTCAGCATATGGCGCAGCCAGCCCAAGCGATCGCGCCGCAGCACGGCATCGGGATACGGCTCGCGACCATAGGCCTCGCGCTGAAGCTGATACACCGCCTGCAGTCGCGCAATTTCTGCCTGGTTATCGTGGGGTTCGAATCCCGGTTGCATAGGGTGTCTCCTGGCTCAATGGGGTGCGGCACTCGAGCGGTGCGCTGGCGGCTATTTTAGAGCAAACGCTTGGTCGGGCTGCGGTTTTTGGGGCAGCGTCGGCAAAAGCATACGATTGCGCCGCAATGCCGCACCCATGCTGGCGGCGACCGTAGCCGGACTGCAACAGGCGCGGCTTTTCCTGCCCTCATGCTGCGCTGCAATTACGCTGTTTTACGTATTCAGCTACGCAAGCCCGGTCCCTATAGTGCGATTCACTTCGCCGCAGCATGACGACGCGGCGGTCCACTCAGGGAGTCTCACCATGCTATCCAATATCTGGCGTTTTTTTGTCGCCTTGTTCGATTTGCGTGCCTTTGCACGATGGCTGACCGGCAGGCCTACGGTCGATGTGGTCTTTATCACCAATTTGCGCGACGAGGATGAGCGGCAACGCTATTTCGGCAACTGGGTGCCGAGCGAGGGACATGCCAATGGTCCACGTATTTATTTGAACGGTGTCGCCGGCCGGGTTCGCGGCATCTATGTCACAGCCGAGGAAATGCTGACCAAGGAAGGCCGGCGCAAAGCCCAGGCCCAGTTTATTGCTGCTTGCGAATGGGCAGAACGCAAAGGCGCCAAGGTCATCCTGCTGGCGGCATCGACCAAACGCCTGTTT
>NZ_JAYRLZ010000215.1:0-7601 GCF_041904975.1 Chitinimonas sp.
GTGGAGAAATTGCAGGCGCGGCCGGCAACCCGCCATCTTTTGTTGGTGCTGTCTGCCGTCAACGCTATCGATGTATCGGCCTTGCAGGGCTTGCGCGAACTCAATCGCGGCCTGCACGAGCAGGGCGTGGTGCTGCATCTGGCCGAGGTCAAGGGGCCGGTGCTCGATCAGCTCAAGGCCAGCGGCTTTCTGCAGGAATTGACTGGCCAGCTGTTCCTGTCAACCCATGCGGCGATGAGCAGCCTGAAACATCACCATGGCGAGGATTTCGTCATCTGACTCGCTATCATTTGCGCCACAGCAAGGTGTGAGCGCCGCGCGCGGCGCAGTATGCACCCTGGCAGTACCCGAAGATCAACAGTCAAGGAGACAACGGTGTACACAACAGGCCTTTCGCAAAACCCGGCGAATTTCGCCCCGCTTAGCCCGATCGACTTTCTGCTGCGCGCTGCCGAGGTGTATCCGGACCGCGTCGCCATCGTGCACGGCGATATCCGCCGCAGCTGGGGCGAAACCCATGCGCGCTGTACTCGCCTTGCATCGGCCTTGAAGCGACACGGCATACAGCGTGGCGATACGGTGGCGGCCATGCTGCCGAATATTCCGGCCATGGTGGAAGCGCACTTCGGCGTGCCGATGTGCGGTGCGGTGCTCAATACCCTCAATACCCGGCTCGACGCCGAGGCGCTGGCCTTTATGCTCGATCATGGCGAGGCGAAGGCGATCCTGGTCGATCGCGAGTTTGCCGGCGTCATCGGCATGGCCTTGCTGCGCTGCCAGGTCAAACCGCTGGTGATCAATGTCGATGACCCGCAATACAGCGGCAGCGGCGAGCCGATCGGCACGCTTGAATACGAAGCCCTGCTTGAGAGCGGCGACCCGGACGCGCCCTGGCAGCCGCCGGCGGATGAGTGGGAGGCGATCTGCCTCAACTACACCTCGGGCACCACCGGCAACCCCAAGGGGGTGGTCTATTCGCATCGTGGCGCCTACCTGGCCGCAACCAGTAATATTCTGGAATGGGATTTGCCCAAGCATCCGGTCTATCTGTGGACCTTGCCGCTGTTTCATTGCAATGGCTGGACCTTCCCGTGGACCATTGCCGCCCGTGCCGGCGTTAACGTGTGCCTGCGCAAGGTCGATGCGGCGCTGATTTTCGAATTGATCCGCCGCGAGCGCGTCAGCCACTATTGCGGTGCACCGATTGTGCACAATCTGCTGGTCAATGCCCCGAGCGAGCTGCGCGCCGGCATCAACCATCAGGTCAAGGCGATGGTGGCCGGTGCCGCGCCGCCGGCCGCGATGATCGAGGGGATGGAGCAAATGGGATTCGACATCACCCATGTCTACGGCCTGACCGAGGTATATGGCCCTGCCGCCGTCTGCGCCAAACAGGCGGCCTGGGATGAGGTGGCGCTATCGGAGCGCGCCCGCCTCAATGCCCGGCAAGGGGTGCGCTATCACCTGCAGGCCGGCATGACCGTGCTGGACCCGGCCACCATGCAGCCGGTACCGGCCGATGGCGAAACCATGGGCGAGATCATGTTCCGCGGCAATCTGGCCATGAAGGGCTATCTGAAAAACGCCAAGGCCACCGAAGAAGCGTTTGCCGGCGGCTGGTTCCACAGCGGCGACTTGGCGGTGCTGGACCCGGATGGCTATGTGAAGATCAAGGATCGCAGCAAGGACATCATCATCTCGGGCGGCGAAAACATTTCCAGCATCGAGGTGGAGGATGTGCTGTACCGCCATCCTGCCGTGATGGTGGCGGCGGTAGTGGCCAAGCCCGATGAGAAATGGGGCGAAACCCCCTGCGCCTTTGTCGAACTGCGCGCCGGCGCGACGGTAAGCGCCGAGGAAATCATCGCCCACTGCAAGCAGCTGCTGGCCGGCTTCAAGGTGCCGCGCCATGTGGTGTTTGGCGAATTGCCCAAAACGGCGACCGGCAAAATCCAGAAATTCGCCCTGCGCAAGCGGGTTGAAGAGGCTGGCTAGCGCAGCAGTCGACAATCAACGGCGCTCGTGCTCTGGCGAGCGCCGCACTGCATCAGGCGCGGATGTCGATGATGGCTGCCACGTTGTGGCCAGTTTGCCGGGCGGGTGTGGGGCGAACCTCGCCCGCCGGCCCATCGCTCGGCGCTGGTCGGCTGGCCTGTTTCAGCGTTTCAATCTGGGCCTGTAGCGCCGCCATCTGCTGGCTGAGCCGGGTTTCCTCCTTGAGCTTCTCATCGCGCGGCGTGGTCTGGCAGCCGCAGATATCGGCGTATTTGCGCTGCAGGATATCGATTTGCCCCTGCAGTACCGCAAGCCGTGCAGCCGGTTTTCCTGATTGCAGATTGCTACTGGCAAAACCATTGCTGCCTGCTGACGCAATATTCATGTCATGCCCCTCGATCGACCCGTAGCGCTGATGGCGCTTGGTCGTGCGTAGCTCCGACCCATTACAGACATCTCATGACTCAGCGGGGGGAAAGCCCTGAATGGATCGCTGTTCAACTTGAATAGCTGGCCCCGGGAAGCCCGGCAGGCTTGCAAGCCGGGAGGAGTCCATATCGGGACTTAAGCAGGGTCGGGCAAGATGTTGATTTCTTGTGAATTTATTTCGCCCTTTCCGCCCCTGCCGCGGCAGGCGAAGTGCGCTTTTTGTGCGTAACTGGATTCGTTCAACGCTTTGCCGGGTTTGGGTCGAGCGCGCCGATCAGGTAAAATCCGGTTTTTGCAAGGAAAGCCGCCCCGCCATGGACAAAGTCCTTATCCTCGATTTCGGCTCGCAAGTTGCACAACTGATTGCCCGCCGCGTGCGCGAAGCGCATGTCTACTGCGAACTTCATCCTTACGATATGCCGCTGGCCGAGATCAAGGCCTTCGGTGCCAAGGCCATCATCCTCTCTGGTGGCCCCAATTCCGTTTACGAGAGCGACTACCAGGCTGATCCGGCTTTGCTGGAGCTTGGCGTGCCGGTGCTGGGTATCTGCTATGGCATGCAGTGGATGGCGCAGGCCCTGGGCGGCAAGGTAGAGGGCGGCGACAAGCGCGAATTTGGCTATGCCGAGATTCGTGCCCGTAACCATTCGCGCTTGCTGGAAGGTTTGCAGGACCGGGTGGGCGATGCCGGCGAGGGCATGCTGGACGTGTGGATGAGCCATGGCGACAAGGTCACCGCGCTGCCGCCCGGCTTTGGCATCATTGCCGAAACGCCTTCCTGCCCGATTGCTGCCATGGCGGATGAAACACGCCATTTCTATGCCGTGCAATTCCATCCGGAAGTCACCCACACCAAAAAGGGCACCGAGATCCTGCATCGCTTCGTGCTGCATGTGGCGGGCGCGCAGCCCTCGTGGACCATGCCCAATTACATCGACGAAGCGGTGAAAAAGATCCGCGAGCAAGTCGGTGACGAGGAAGTGATCCTGGGCCTGTCGGGCGGTGTGGATTCCAGCGTGGCCGCGGCCCTGATCCACCGTGCCATTGGCGACAAGCTGACTTGCGTCTTCGTTGACCATGGCCTGTTGCGCCTGAACGAGGGCGAGATGGTGATGGATATGTTCGCGCGCAATCTGGGCGTGAAGGTGATCCATGTCGATGCCAGTGCCGAGTTCATGGGCCACTTGGCCGGTGTGACCGACCCGGAAGCCAAGCGCAAGATCATCGGCCGCGAATTTGTCGAAGTGTTCCAGCGCGAATCGGCCAAGCTCCCCAATGCGAAGTGGCTGGCCCAGGGCACCATTTACCCGGATGTGATCGAGTCGGCCGGCAGCAAGACCAAGAAGGCGCACACCATCAAGAGCCACCACAATGTTGGTGGCCTGCCCGAGACGCTCAATCTCAAGCTGCTCGAACCCCTGCGCGAGCTGTTCAAGGATGAAGTGCGCCAGTTGGGCGTGGCGTTGGGGCTGCCGCATGAAATGGTGTACCGCCATCCCTTCCCCGGCCCGGGCCTGGGCGTGCGTATTCTCGGCGAAGTGAAGCGCGAGTATGCCGAGCTGCTCAAGCGTGCCGATGCGATCTTTATCGAAGAGCTGCGCAATACCCGCGACGAGGCAAGCGGCAAGAGTTGGTACGACCTCACCTCGCAGGCGTTTGCCGTGTTCCTGCCGGTCAAGTCGGTCGGGGTAATGGGTGATGGTCGCACTTATGACTATGTGTGCGCCCTGCGTGCCGTGGTGACCAGCGATTTCATGACCGCGCACTGGGCGGAATTGCCGTATTCGCTGCTGGGGCGGGTATCGAATCGCATCATTAACGAGGTGCGCGGCCTCAATCGGGTGGTGTACGACGTGAGCGGCAAGCCGCCAGCGACCATCGAGTGGGAATAAGCTGCACGTATCGATTGAGTTTGGCCCGCCCTGTGCGGGCCATTTTCTTGGGTGAGGTAGATGGATCGCGCACAGCAATTACTGGACCAGGGGCGCCAGCTGGCGAGTTTGGGGCGGGCACGGGAGGCTGCTGCCCTGTATCAGCAGGCTTTGACGCTGGCACCGCAGTTTGCGCCAGCCATGCATCAGCTCGGGCTGGCCTTGGCGCAGCAGGGCATGGCGGATATGGGCCGCATCATGCTGGAGCGTGCACTGGCGATTGCCGAGCTACCCGGCATACGCCTCGATCTGGCACGCCTTTACGAGCGCGCAGGCCGCGGCGATGCAGCGCTGGGCATGGCACGGCAAGCCTGGGCCGGCACGCCGCACGATGCGGCGGTCGGGCGGTTGCTGGCGCGCCTGTGTGAGCAGCACGGTGCGGTGGATGAGGCACTGCAGGTGCTGCATGCGCTATGCACGGCAGAGCCTCGGCAGGCAAGTGAATGGCTGGCGCTGGCGCAAATGGCCTACCGTAGCGATAGGCTGGCCCTGGCCCGCGAGGCATTCGAGGCGGCCTACGCGTTGTCGCCGGCCATCCTTGAGCAAGCCTGCATCGGCTATGCCGAGCCGGCCGCGCTTGGCCGGGCGGCCAACACGGCGCAGCAGTCAATTGCGCGGGAGCTACAGGCAGACGAGCTGATCGATCAGGTCCTGCACGGCGCTGATCTGCAGGTGTTTGATGATTTCCTGCCCGACCCGGATACCATGCGCCAGTGGGCCATGGCGCAAACTTACCGGCCGGCGCAGGGCAACTATCCGGGGCAGCAGACAGCCGCCTTGCGCTGTGATGAGCTGATGCAAGCCATTGCCGATTGCCTGCATCGCCGCATCAAATGGGCCTCGCCCGACAATGGTGTGTTGCGCCTGTCACTGGCCGATGCCCAGGCGCGGACCGATATCCATGTCGATGACGAGCAGGCAGTTCAAACGCAGCGCTATGCGGCCGTGCTCTACCTGACTTTGCCGGTGCATTGCCAGGGTGGCACCAGCTTTTGGCGCCATCAGGCTACTGGCTGGCTGAAGCGGCCAAGCGATGCGCAGTTGCGCGAGGCCGGGCTGGCCGACTTTCGCAGTTTTCTGCGCCGCGAATTGCCGATTGCCGGCGAGCGCGCTTTTACCGAGCTGACAGCACAGCGCCAGCGCTGGCACAAGCTGTTTACCGTGCCGATGGCGTACAACCGCTTGGTTCTGTACAAGGGCAATTACTTTCATGCCATCGACAGTGTGTTCGGAAGCGATTTCAGCGATGGCCGCCTGACCCGTTTGTTTACCTTCGAGGTGGTTTGATAGCCCGAAGGCGAGCGCCGGAAGCTTGCGCTGCAGTCAGCGTGTGCGAATCCGACGGACGGCATAAGTTACTATTTTATAATATATAATTTTACGATACTGTTCGCGCTTCGTCTGCGGGAAAACCCTAGCGCCTTGCTGGGCCCGAGCAGAACCTGATTCTCTCCACGGAGCGGGCAGTATGGCAAATGCGCGGGTAAGACAGTCGGATATCCAGCTTGGGCAAGCATTGCGCTGGGATGTGTTTGACCGCAATGGCCGTTTGCTGCTCAGCAAAGGGCACATCATCAATAGCGAAAGCCAGCTGGAGCGGCTGGTAGGCGTGGGCCTGTATGCCGATGCCGCCGCGCTGGCCAAATCACGCAATGAGGCCATGGCCGAGGAGCAGGAGCCGCCCTCGGTTGCCGCCACGCTGTGCAATGCGCGGCGCCGCCTCGATCAGCTGTTCAAAGACCTCGACAATATCGCCCGGCAGGGGCGCCTGGCGTCTTGCATCGACGAGATCGCCCGCCAGGTCGACGCCGCCTGCAGCCATGATCCGCATGTAGCGCTGGCCATGGTGATGCTGCGCCAGGAAGGGCGCTATGCCACCCGCCATATGCTGGATGTGGCGGTTGTAGTGCGGCTGGTAGCCCGCGCCATGGGGATGACACCACAACATGAAGCCTCGCTGGTGGCGGCTGCGCTGACCATGAATATCTCCATGGCCGATTTCCAGGATGAGCTCAAGCAGCAAAATGCACCGCTGACCCCGTCGCAACGTGCACGGATGGACCGCCATCCGCAGGAAGCGCATGACTTGCTGGTCAAGGCCGGTGTCACTGACCCGATCTGGCTCAATGCCGTGTTGCACCACCATGAACGCCTCGATGGCAGCGGCTATCCGGCGCATCTGAATGGCAGCGCCATTGCCAGCGATGGTCAGCTGATCTGCCTGGCCGATATCTTCTGTGCACGGGTAACGCCGGCACTGTACCGGCCGGCCATTGCATCCAATGTGATCTTGCGCGGCTTCTTGCTCGAACGCGGCAAGGCTTACGACCCGGCGGTGACGGCCTTCTTTATCAAGGCGCTGGGGGTGTATCCGGCCGGCTTGCTGGTGAAGCTGGCCAATGGCGAGATCGGCATCGTGGTCAAACACGGCAATAGCCCGCAAACGCCGGTAGTGGCCAGTTTCATCAATGCCGGCGGCGCGCCGATGTCGCTGGTGCTGCGCCGCGAAACCGATACCCGCGACTACGCGATCACTGATTCGGTCGACCCGAAAAGCTTTACGGCCTACGTCAATATGGAAGCCATCTGGGGCGCGGTGGCCTCGATGAAGGGGCCAGATGCCAGCCTGGTTGCGGCCAACGCCGGCCAGCATCGCCTGGAGCCGATGGCCGCCTGAGCCCGCTTTGGGCGAAGCCTACAGAGCCTCGTCCCAGCTGGCCCGGTGGCTACCCAGCGGCATGCTGGGCAGTGCCCAGTGCGCTGGCGTCGCCGCCAGCTGCGCGGCATGGCGTACCGCTGTCATGGTCCCGAAGCCGGATGGGCTTTCCTCCAGCAGATCGCCGACTGATTCATGACCGATACCGGGGCAATGCAGTCCACCGTCGATGCGGCCCAGACTACGCAGCCAGTTGGCCGTCTGCGCCAGTGAAACCCGCACATGCCAGCTGCCGCCTACGGTGGCGCGGCGGTGCAGGGCGGCGATGGCGGCAAAGGCAAGCAAATAGCCGGAGGCATGATCGAGTACCTGCATGGGCAATACGCGCGGCGTCGCCTCATTGGCGGCCTCGGCCTCCGCATGGTTAAAGCCGGTGGCGGTCTGTACCAATGAATCGAAGCCGCGTTTGTCGGCCCAGGGGCCATGCTGGCCATAGGCGCTCAGCGAGACATAGATCAGCCCGGGCCGCCGGCGGGCCAGCGCCTGTGGGCTGAAGCCGAGATCGGCGAGGCCACCGGGACGATAGCCCT
>NZ_JAYRLZ010000216.1:0-7557 GCF_041904975.1 Chitinimonas sp.
TCAAATTCAAGCCAAGGACGCGCCGAGCGTATCATCCGACGCGCGAAAAGCGCGGTAGCGCTGTCCTGCGGGTTCCGGGCCGGCCCCGGTCAGCGCCCCGCGCAATGCGGCTGGAAGCGGGTTCGGCGCTTCCTTAGGCGCACGGTTTGGCAACAAAGCCGCGCTCGGCATCGCCATCGAAACCGAGCGAGGCGTACAGGCGATGCGCCTCGCTGCGCTGCGCGCCGGACAGCAGCATCACCTTGTAGCAGCCAAGCGAACAGGCGAGCGTCAGCGCATGCGCCATGACCCGGCGTGCATGCCCCTGGCCGCGATGGCTGGCCAGCGTCACCACATGTTCGATCAGCCCATAGCTGCGACCGCCACTGGCCAGATTGGGCAATACGGCGAGGCAGCAGGTCGCCACCAGCAGGCCATCGATTTCGCAGACCAGCAGATGCATGGATGGGTGCCCAAGCAGGTCGGCAAACAGCTGCGCTGCGGCCTCGGGAGCGAGGACCGGGTCATGCGGGCGCAGCTCCCGGTACAAGGCCAGGATGCCATCGAGGTCGGCGCCGATTGCGTGGCGAACCAGGCCGGAATCGCCTGCGCTGTGTGAATCGGCGGAAAAGCTTGCCAATGCAGTCTGTTCATCCATGGCTAGTGTTGGCCGGCATTCAATACCAGCAACACCCACATACCGAGCACCGCCAGGAAATTGATGGTGAACACCACGCCGCGCAAACGGACATTGCTGGTGAGGATTTGCACCAGGCTATGCAGCAGGCGCCCGCCGACAAACAGCCAGGCCAGCGCCCACTGCTTGATATCAAGCGATGCTTGCTGGATCAGCATCAGGCAAGCCAGATGGAAGAACAGTGGCCATTCGAACTGATTGCTCAGGTTGGCGCTGATCCGCCGCTCGATGCTGGCATAGGGGTTGCTACCATCGGGATTGCGCCCCAGGCCCCAGATGGCGGGTGCCCGGGCAAGGGTGAGCAGCACATAAAGGCCAGCGGCCAGGGCCAGATGCATGGCCATCGGGTAGATCAAGGCATTCATCGGGCCATCATGCCGCAAATCCGCGTGGAGCGGGTACGCTGCACCGCTTACCAGAGCAGGGCGGCGACAAAAATGCCCACCATGGTCAGGGTCAGAACCACCTTGGCGATCATCCCCAGCATCATGCCCATCCAGGTGGCCAACCCCACCTTGGCGGCATGCTGGTGATCGCGGCGGGCCAGGTATTCACCCAGTGCCGCGCCGAGCAGTGGCATGAACAGTACGCCGATCAGGCCCATGAACAGGCCGGCCACCGTGCCGATAGCAGCGCCTACCAGCGCGGACTTGCTGGCACCGGCGCGTTTGGCCCCCATCAGCCCGGCTACATAGTCGAGCACCCATGCGAGCAGCGCCAGAATGCTGATCAGTACCAGGGTAGTTACGCCTACCCGGTTGAAGTCGTCGATCCAGGCGCCCAGTGCGATGCCGGCCCACACCAGCAGGGTGCCCGGCAACACCGGCAACACGGTGCCGGCGAGTCCGAGCAGGATCAGGGCGATGCTGGCAATCCACAGCAAGGTAGGAGTCAAGCGGAATTCTCCGGTCAGAAAACCTGCACATCGGGTAGAGGCAAGCGGCACCGTTTTATGCTGCTTGCAGCCGAGCGTAGGACAGTTTCGCGGCGTGGTGCATGCCGCGCAAGCCTTCGCGTGACGCAGCAAAAAAATGCCCGGGCAGGAGCGGGTCGCTGCCCAGGCAGAGGGGATGGATCGGTGGTGAATCAACGGCGATTTGGCGGGCAGCCCGGGTGCGGCTGCCCTGTGCAAGCTACGCCGCGTTACTCAAGGTTCATGCACGGCCCGCTTAGTCGTCACTGCCCAGAAAGCCCAGCAACTGCAACAGGCTGGTGAACAGATTGAAGATCGACACGAACAGGGTCACCGTTGCCAGCACATAGTTGGTCTCGCCACCGTGGATGATGTTGCTGGTCTCATACAGGATAAGACCGGACATCAGCAGCACGAAGGCGGCCGACACGGTGAGCGACAGGGCCGGGATATTGAAGAAGAACGCTGCGAGGCCGGCAATGAAGGCGAGCAGGGTGCCCACCATCAGAAAGCCTCCCATGAAGCTGAAGTTCTTCTTCGTCGTCACCGCATAGGCCGACAGGCTGATAAAGATCAGGGCGGTAGCCCCCATCGCCTGCATGACGATCTCGCCACCATTGGGCAGGCTGAGGTAGCGGCTGATGATCGGGCCAAGCGTGTATCCCATGAAGCCGGTCAGCGCGAACACCAGGCCAACCGCCCAGCCGCTGTTCTGCATCTTGTGGATGGCGAACAGCAGGCCGAAATAGCCGACCATGGTAATGATGATGCCCGGGTGCGGTAGCTTGAGCGCTACGGATATGCCCGCCACGGCGGCCGAAAACAGCAGGGTCATCGACAACAACATATAGGTGTTGCGGATGACGCGGTTGCTGGCGAGAACCGATTCGCTGCCGCCATGGGGTAGCGAGACGGCGGTTTGTTTGCTGAGGTCCATTTGAAACTCCTTGAAGTGGTCAATCCGGAAAGACGACGCCCTGACGCGCCCGGAAACTGGCTATCGCCTGCATGGGCTGGTCGGCAATCGTTTGCATGCGCCTTGTGTGCGGCTCAGGCGGGGCGATGCGGATGAGATGGCGGCTGCATTGCGCACTCCTTTCAAGCGGGTTCAAAGCTCTGACAAAGATAGGGCTTGAATTGCCATGAGAAAAGCCGAATTATCCTGATGGTTACATCGCAAAAAGACGAAGTATCATGAACCTGAGACATCTGCGGAATTTCTGGACGGTGGCGCGCATGGGTGGCGTTGCCAAGGCGGCTGAGCGGCTGGGCCTGACCTCGCAAACCGTCAGCGGCCAGGTAGGCCAGCTAGAGCAGGACCTTGGCGTCGCCTTGTTCCGGCCTGCCGGGCGCGGGCTGGAGTTGACCGAGGCTGGCCGCATGGCGCTGTCGTATGCAGACGAGATCATCCAGCTCGGCGATGAAATGAAGACGGCGCTGGCCTCGCCCCAGTATCAGTCTCTGCCGGTGCTGCGCGTCGGCATCACCGATGTGCTGCCGAAAACCATCGCCTATCGCCTGCTGTCGCCGGTAGGCGCATTGCCCGAGCCGGTGCGCCTGGTGTGCCGTGAAGGCCATCTGGATGTATTGCTGGCCGAACTGGCCCTGCACCGGCTGGATCTGCTGGTGGCCGACCGGCCGATGCCTCCCGGGCTGTCGATTCGCGGTCACAACCACAAGCTCGGCGAAAGCGCCGTGGCTTTCTTCGGCCGTGCCAGCCTGAATCCGCAAGGGCGGCCTTTCCCCGACTGCCTGGATGCGGCGCCCTTGCTGCTGCCCGGCCATAGCGCGACGGTGCGCGGGCATATCGACCGCTGGCTCAGCGAACAGCGCCTGTCGCCGCGCATTTTCGGCGAATTTGACGATGGCGCGCTGCTGAAGGCGTTTGGCGAGGCGGGTAGCGGTTACTTTCCCGGTCCGGAGCTACTCAAGGATGAAATCTGTGCCCGCTACCAGGTGCAGTGCATCGGCCAGACCGATGACGTTCGCGAGAGCTTCTGGGCCATATCGGTGGAGCGACGCATCAACCACCCGGCAATCAAGGTGGTGCTTGATGCTGCGCGCACCTTGTTTCGTGCCCAGCCTAAATGAAGGCGAGCGCGCCCTGCGGCGAGTAGCCCGAATAGAAGCGATGCTACAACTTAAACCAAATGCCCTCCAGGAAACCCGGGGCGGTTCACTTGAGTTAACCGGCATGCGACAGCGCGACGTAGCCGGCCGAAAATGAATGAAGCCCGGCGTAGGAACGGCGGAGCATGTCCGGTTGAACGATAGGTTAGGCCAATGACCAATTATTCCCTTACAGCCTTTAAGCAATTCCCACACAGCTCGGCAACTACGTCACCACGCCTCAGCGCCAACCAATTACGAAGGGCAGCTTCGCCAAATGCCCCCACCTTTATGTAGTCACGAGTAAAGCCACCACTCCCAGCATTGCCTCGCAATTCTGTGATATGACGACAGTTTGCACGATGGATTTTTACGCTAGACTGCGAATGGCTTTTATTGCAATTCAAAATGTAACCGCTTGCTAAATGCTCAGATATCCACTTCAAGTAATCATCATCATTTTTGAACTCAAAGTACCTACCCTCAGCGGACAAGATATGCGCCCTTGAATTCAGTACACTCAGATCAAGTGAGGAATCAATGTCTTTGTAAATCAATCTTGCAGCCGAAATGTCAAGCTCGTATTTCTTGATATCATCGTAGTACCTAGCTTTTGCAACAGCCAACTCAATTGGACCATAGTAAACAATTCTCAACGAATCATCAATGAATTGAATAATCATCAAATCATCAACAAGACTCAGTGTATTTCCTCCGATGGCGACAAAACCGGACTTTTGCGCAGTAGTCTTTACACTTACCTTTCGGCCTTTTTTACAAACAACATCAAATCCATGCTGATTCGGTGTGCTGGCCAACACACCATCTAGAACAATCGCGCAAAAGAATTCTCCCAATCTTCCAATTAGATGCCTAACCTCAGTTGGCTTAACGGAAAACTCTGAAATTTCAAATCGCACCAAGTCCAGGTACTTTTCATACAAAGACTGTAGGTTGTACGCTTCTTTCATAGAGGTGACCTAACGACTAAGCTAACGGGCGGCAAAAAGCGTAGCTTTTTGACGCCCAGCGAACGAAGTGCGCGGCGTTGAGCGCATTGTTAGGTGCCAACTCCACCGCCAAATGTGGAAAATGGATAGCAAACGCAAAGGGTGGTCTTTGGAAATACTATGCCAAGGAAAATTCCAGCGATGACTGAACAAAGCGCCCACCAACCGATGGTACTAAGCGATACAGGCATTGGGCCTAGCAATAGCCTACCAAGCACGCCAATCCACAAGCACCCGAAGCCACCTACGACAGCGCCTAGAGCTCTATCTTTTCGGGTTATAGGAGCTTGCCACCACTCGACTAAGTTATGAAGTTTTCGTTGTAGATAGCCGAGAACCATAATTGGCACCTAACGTCTGAGGTCACCGGCGCTGCGCGGCTTTATCGCGCAGCGTCCGGTGGACCGATGGGTTAGACCGCGATTTCATTGCTGCCTTCTTCTGGTGCCAACACAATGACATTGCAGCCAAAGAACGTGCGGGCCAAATAGGCGAGCGTGTTGGCGGGCGAACGATTGCGTAGCGCGCTTACGGTGTGGTCTCCGTACCAACGGAAATGCCATTTGTGTTTTTCAACGATGGCAATAAGCTTCTCGTTCCAAGAGCGGACACTGTCTTCGTTGGGTAGGATGCGTTCGTAACGCCAGAAACCTTCGGCGATGTCGTCAAGAAACTGTTTTTGATCAGCACTGGATTCTCGAACCATTCTTGGATCGTTGCTACAGAGGTAGACCGGGTGTCCATCTCTGAATGAGACATGATGGTTGTCGTCGTCGGGAAGTGGGCCGATCTCGGACGGTCGGAAAAATACGGATCGTTCGACGACCTTACGGTTAATGTAGGCGTCGTTTAGCTCAGCGGGTGTATCAAAGTGCGGAGCGACATAGAACACTGGGGCGCCACTTGCTTCGAGGGCAAGCAGCATAGGATGTTGCTGCGAGTGCTTTGTAGGGCGCAGGTGCATGCGAAAGAATGGCGTGGGCAACAGGCCCAGCTGAGCTTCAAAAGCTGAGTACCGCACCATTCGGTGAGAAAGCTTGAACTGTAGGAAGAGCGGAAAACCGGGAAATGGAATTTCAACGTCGTATCCACCACCAGGCTTTCCTTCGTCGTTCAGCGATGGAAAGATCGGCGCAGCTCTCAATCGGAAGGGAAGCGATCTGATGAGCGTTTCGGTGAGCGCGTAGCCGTAGCTGAATTCTGAAATGTCTGGGCTCATAGTGAGGAAGTATTGCGGTCTAACGTAGAGCTAACCGGCGCTGCGCGGCTTTATCGCGCAGCGTCCAGCGCCCGAAGGGAGCGAGGTTGAGCGCCAGGTTAGATTTCAGTTGCTTCAAGGTATTTTCCGAGCGCACGAAGCTCGACCGATGGAAATGCGTGCGGTTTCCAAGTACAGGCCTTGAACGTGCGAAGCAACTCCGACCACTTGGCAAGAGTTGATGGCGACTCAAGCGCCGCCATAGAGTAAAAACCTTCGAGCCTCACCTGTTTGGCAGCGTCAAAGCCAGACATCGCCCACAAAGTGACGATAGAACGAAAGGGTTCTCCGGCTGGAGACTCAAGAAAGTCGAGGAGTTTGTAAAAGGCGTTTAGGCCAACCTTCATCTCTGGTGCGTTGATTTGCTCGAAGAACGGTTCAAGAGTTTGTAGCCCGATCTTTGAGCGTTCTCCATGATGAATGTTTGATACATCCATTCTGAGTGACCAGATGTGCGACTGTACAGAGGCGACTGCGCCTTCGTTAAGATCACGGGCAACCGTGGAAAGGGTGTCCTTAAGAATGCGCCGCAGATTCTCCTTTGATCGGTGTTCACGCCAAGAGCTAAGCAACTCAAAGAGTCCGACAAACAACACGCCATCAAGACATAGCCCAAGTAGTTCGGGTGCGATGTTATTTTGTAGATAGGTGGCGTCTGCTGCCACACCAGGTAGCACGAACCTATAAAGCACGAAGGCCGTTGCAGCGAGAAAGACTAGCAACGCTATTAGGGGCTGGCGAGCGAGCATAGTGTCCTATGAAATCTAACGTGGAAGTGAGGGGCAGCCGGAGCGCGTAGCGCGGAGGGAACCTGCAAGCGCAGCTTGCAGGCTGTCCCTCTCGACTGCAGGGTTAGGATGGTGGCTCATGGTGCGCCCACGAAGCTGTACCGCAGCGAGAATGAATCTTCGATCCACTTCATCACCGTCTTGTCATCGCTGAGCGATGGCATGTTGAGAAAGCCTGGAACCAGATGCTTTTCTCTTATCTCTTGAGCTACTGACGACTTGTCAGTGGCTTCAAGCAGCTTTCCATCTTGAAATACCAGCTCGATCACTCGTGTGTATTTCCAGAAGGGGTGATAGCCCATGTTTACTGCGAGTTCTCGCACAAATCCGCTTGCGACTAGGAGGCCACCGGAGAAGCTCGTTGAAAGATTGAGGTCTTTGTAGAGGCAATTGAATCCGCCCCATGTCTCTGGTTTGATTGGCGCAACACCACTTATGACTGGCCCGTTTGCTGTTTTGTTTTTTACAGGCAATCCCGCATCGTGGAAGACATAAAGATCTCTGAGGAGCAAACGATCTGTGATGAGGTATTCGCCAACCCAGCCACGATAGCAAGCTGTGGATGGAGCTTTTGGATTAAGGCCATGCTCTTTCGGATCAAAAAACTCTGGACCATTGCAGCCGCAGATTTGAAAGCTTTCCCCCCCATACGTTATGCCATCAGTCATTTGTGTTGTCATGGCAAATCCTAACGTGTGAGCTAAGCCGCGCCGGAGCGCAGCGGAGGGAAGCCAAAAGCGTAGCTTTTGGCCGTCGGCTTGAGCGACGGGTTAGGTGCGACTGAAACAGCAGCAGTGGTTGGC